>DAOUSR010000019.1 GCA_030627125.1 Thioploca sp. | reverse complement strand
TTCAACTTGGTTTAAGACTACTTAAGCGTTTATTAAGAGAAACTTTACCTTTGCCATCTTTTAACTTTTCCTTATTAAACAATTTCTTACATTAAGAAGATGAAAGTGTACGGTAGTGAATCTCAAAATAAAACTTATGCATTGATAAGGTAATAATTTTGTGAAATCGTACCTCATTCCCAAACAACAAGTTTTAACATTGGCGAAGGTATTAATCTAACGTCAAATTTTCGGGATTTCATCTTAGCATTGTAATATCACATTTTCCGACTAAATTATTGTATTAAAATGTTTTTCATAAAATAATTATATTATCAATGTGTAAGTCCTATAATCTTGAGAATTATTAGTATATAATTTATTTATGACAATTACACATAGTGTTAAATTTTGTTACAACTACTTGTCTGAACTTTTATAATTTTTCCATTTACTCAAGAGAAAATTTAACCATGAATTTTTTTAACAATCTCAACGTTGGTACCAAGATATTTTCTGGATTCCTTATTATTCTAGCTCTAACCGGGATAGTTGGCGGGATGGCTATGTTCCAATTTTCTCAATTCAAAGCAACCGTAAGTAATTTAGCGGATAATTTTGCTAAAGAACAGTATTTGTCCGAACAATTAGTTACTCAAACTTTGCTAATTCATTTTTATGCAAACAAGTATATTTTTGATCACGAAGCAGAAGATTTGGCTAATTTTGAAAAAGAATTTTTCCATTTTGAAGAGCGGTTAGCTGAAGCCAGTATTGAAATAACTAAAGATGAACGGGTAAAAATGCTCAATGCTATCAAATCTGGAGTGCAAAATTATAGTGAAAATTTTACCCAAGTTATTCAATTTATGGATAAACGTTATGAGCTTTTATCTAAGATACTTGATGTCCAAGGCCCATTAGCAGAAGAAAAGTTGGAGCAATTACGTGAGAGTGCTTTTAGAGCCGATGATGCCATTGCGTCATATCATGCTGGTAATGCTCAACGGGCTTTATTGTTAATGCGGCTATATGCGTTTAAGTATATTAAAATAGGTAACAACATATGGATAGAAAAGTTTGATGAGAGTTATCAAGAAGCACAATCTGCTTTTCAAAGTCTAGACCAAGAATTACAAGACCCAACCCGCCGTCAATTAGCTGAAATTGCCCAAACTACTATTGAGAAATACCAACAAGGTTTTATCAGTTTGCAAGCTGACTATAACCAGCAAAATCAAATTGTTGAAACTAAATTAGATGTAATTGGGCCACAAATACGTGCAACTGCTACTAAAATGTCAGACAGTGTGTCAATTGACTTTGATGCTGCTAATAAAAAAACCCATATGTTAGTAGATCAAACTAGTAGATTGTTGTTAATTACTATGTTAATAGCTCTACTTATAGGTGTAAGCCTCGGTTTATTTATCTCACGTAGCATTACCATTCCATTAGTAAGCATAATTGAGATGAGTAATAAAATGGCAGTTGGAATTATGGCGGTTCAAAACAATGCTAATCAACTCATGGCTCGGCAAGATGAAATTGGCAATCTTGGGAGAGCTTATTATACTTTAGCCACCTATTTTAGTGCCATGATTGATGATATCGTATTGGTCGCACAAGGTTTAAAAACCGGCGATTTGAGAGTGGTTCCTAAAGCTGAATATAAAGGCGATTTTATCCAGATCAAAGATAGTTTAGAAAATGCCTCAGCTAATCTCAAATTGGTTGTGGAAGATATTGTGCAGGTTTCCCAAGGATTGGCTGAAGGTGGCCAAAATGTTGTAGCCAAAGCTGAATATAAAGGGGATTTTACCAAAATAAAAAATGCTTTAGAAACAGCCGCAATTAAACTAGCAAATGCTACTGCTAAAAATGCTATTCAAGATTGGTTAAAAACTGGCCAAACTCAATTAAATGAACAAATTAGTGGTGAACAAGATGTCGTTACATTGGCAAAAAATATTATTACTTTCCTTACCAATTATTTAGACGCACAAGTAGGTGTGTTTTATATTTTGGAAAATTCTGCAACAGAAGCTAGGATAAAGTTATTAGCCAGTTATGCTTATACTAAACGGAAAGGTACAGCTAATGAATTTAAAATCGGAGAAGGGGTAGTTGGACAATCTGTATTAGAGAAAGAACGGATTATCGTAACCGACATCCCAGAAGATTATATGAATGTACAATCTGGTCTCGGAGAAGCCGTTCCGCAGCAAATTCTCGTGATACCATTTTTGTATGAAAACGCTGTGAAAGGAGTTCTTGAAATCGGTTTTTTCCAAACCATAACAGATATTCAATTAGAATTATTAGAACAATTAATGCCAAATATTGGAATAGCAGTTAATACTGCTGAATCTCGTACTAAAATGCAGACACTTTTGCAAACATAATTAATTGCTATTACCAAACTCTATCTATTAAAAAATGAAATTAACTATACGTACCAAACTATTATTAGCTTTTGGCTTAATTATACTATTTAGTAGTGTTGTTAATATTTACGGCCTTATTCAAATGGAAGTGTTATCTGGTCTGACGACTAAACTTTTTAACCATCCATTACAAGTAACTAGGGCAGTTTTAACTGCTGACAATGGAATTATTAAAATCCACCGTAGTATGAAAGATATTGCTCTTGCTACTAATGCAACAGATATTGAAATAATAAATGCTGAAGTACAACAATATGAACAAGAAGTTTTGGCCCAATTTGCTATTGTAAACCAATGGATTTTAGAAGATGAAGGCAAGCAAATAATCACAGAGACTATTAAAATTTTCCAAGACTGGTCGCCAATCCGCAAAGAAGTAATTACTTTGACTAGAGAAAAGGCTTATGCAATTACCAAAACTAAAGGAGCTAAACATGTTACTTTGCTGAATGGCCAGATGAAAAAATTAGTTGATTATGTTGCCAAAAAAGCCAGCGGTATGTATGAAGCTGCCAATGCAACTCGTGATAGAGTGATTACAACTACTATTTTTGCTTTAATTATAGTGATAATTTTAACTATTATATTAGCTGTTTTTATTTCGCTCAGTATTGTCAAGTCAGTACAAATTATTAAAACGATAGCCGAACAAATGGTAGCTGGTAAAATTTTTTCAACTATTGATGACCAGACCAGCTTTAATCAAATCATTGCTTATCAAGATGAAATGGGTGATATTGGACGCGCTTTTTTTGCAGTGGCTAATACTTTTGAAACTTTAATTGATGATATTACTCTGGTATCACAGGGATTAATGGTAGGAAATTTAAGCGTTACTCCACAAGCAGAATATCAAGGTGATTTTGCCCAAATTAAAACTTCCTTAACCACAGCATTGTCCAATCTCCAATTAGTAGTTGAAGATATTGTGCAAATCTCGGAGGAATTAGTAGAAAGTAAACAACAGGTTATAGCTAAAGCTGATTATAATGGTGATTTTTTGCCAATCAAAAATAGCTTAGAAACTGCTTCAATAAAACTGGCAGAAAGCACTACTCAAAACAATATCCAAAATTGGTTAAAAACCGGCCAGACTCAATTAAATAATAAAATGAGCGGCGAGCAAGATATGTTTAAATTAGCTAAGAATATCATAACTTTTGTCACCACTTATTTAGAAATGCCGGTTGGTACATTTTATTTGCTTGAAGCAGATGATAGCACTTCTTTAAAATTGATCGCTAGTTATGCTTACACGCAACGTAAAGGACTACGCAGTGAATTTTTAATTGGTGAAGGTTTGGTAGGTCAAGCGGCTTTAGAAAAAAAAGAACTAATCATCACCAAAGTACCAAAAGATTATTATATCCAAATTAGTTCTGGCCTTGGCCAAGCTTTGCCTAACACAATTATTGTCCAACCATTTTTGTATGAAAATAATCTAAAAGGTGTGATTGAACTAGCATCTTTCAAACCGATTACTGATATTCAACGTGAATTTCTGACACAGGTGATGCCAAATATTGGGATAGCTATAAACTCAGCAACCTCTAGGTCGCAGATGCATAAATTATTACAACAAAGCCAGCAACAAGCGGAGGAATTACAATCCCAGCAAGAAGAACTCCGTCAAACTAACGAATCTCTGGAAGAACGCTCAAAAGATTTAGAACAGCAAAAACTAGAAATTCAAGATAAAAATCAAGTGCTAGAAATCAATCGGATTGAAATGGAGAAAGTTCAAATCGATATGGAGAAGGCTCAAGCTGCGATTAGTATAAAAGCTGAAGAGTTGGAATTAGCGAGTAAATACAAATCAGAATTTCTGGCCAATATGTCGCATGAATTGCGTACTCCTTTGAATAGTTTACTTATTTTATCCCAACTGTTAACAGAAAATAATAATGGTAATTTAGATACAAAACAGGTGGAATATGCTAAAACCATCAATAGTGCTGGCCATGATTTGCTAACTCTTATCAATGATATTTTAGATTTATCCAAAGTTGAAGCTGGTAAAATTGAAGTGCAATGGGAAAATGTATCGTTAAGGGATTTATTGACATCAATTGAACAAAAATTTTCCCCAATTGCTAATGATAAAGGAGTAATTTTTAATCTTACAATTGCGGATAATATTTCTCCAACTTTAAAGACTGATGGCCAACGTATTAAACAAATTATCAATAACTTACTATCTAATGCGTTAAAATTTACTAGTGAAGGAGAAGTTAAACTAATAATTCAATACCCAACTGAAATTCCAACTAGTTTAGCTAAATTAGAATTAAATAAAACCATCGCTATCAGCGTAATTGACAGTGGAATCGGAATTCCTCAAGATAAACAACATAGTATATTTGAAGCTTTCCAACAAGCCGATGGTTCTACCAGTAGAAGTTATGGAGGCACTGGTTTAGGTCTATCAATTTCTCGCCAATTAGCTCGTTTATTAGGTGGGGAATTAGTATTGGTAAGTGAACTAAATCAAGGTAGTACATTTACTTTATATTTGCCAAATGATGAATCTTCTGCCCCAGAAAATGTTCAACAAAAATTTACCCCACTAACATTACCAGAACCTCCTTTATTAACTGAAAAATATCAATCACCTGAAGAAATTTTTGTACCTGACGATAGGGATGATTTATCAGCTATTGACAGGACTATTTTGATAATAGAAGATGATCGTAAATTTGCTAATATTCTGCGAGATTTAGCTCATAGTAAAGGTTTTAAATGCTTAATGGCAGAAGATGGGCTAACTGGTCTTAATTTAGCTATAGAACATAAACCGAATGCAATAATTTTAGATATTGGCTTGCCAAAGCTGGATGGTTTAACTTTGATGAGTAAATTGAAAGATAATTCAAGCACTCGCCATATTCCAGTACATTTTATGTCGGCGGTTGATGAAAGCATAAATGCAAAAAAGATGGGAGCAGTTGGCTACTTAGTTAAACCAGTAACCATGGAAAAACTCAAGGAAACTTTTAAAAAGATAGAAATATTTCTTACCAAAACGGTGAAGACAGTATTAATAGTAGCGGATAATGAACCAAATCAGCAGAGGATTATGGGCTTGGTAGATGATGAAACTCTAAAAATTGAAGTGTCCGTAACGAGTGAGGAGGCTTGTAAAAAAATCCTAGAAACAACCTATGATTGTGTTATTTTAGACATGGATTTAGAGCAAAGTTCTGGTAGCAAGCTATTGGAAAGAATGCAGTTGGAAAAAAGCCACCCTTGTAAAATCCCGATAATTGTCTATGCTGACCGTGAATTAACTGCGGAGGAAGAAGCATTATTACTACGTTGTTCTGAAGAAATTCCAATTAAATCCGTAAATTCACCAGAACGTTTAGTGGATGAAGCTACTTTATTTTTGCATCAGATAGAATCCAGCTTATCCAATGATAAACGGAAAATGTTGCATATGGTACATGATAAAAAAACTATTTTGAAACATAAGAAAGTATTGATTGTTGATGATGATGAGCGGAATATTTTTGCATTGGCTACAATTTTGGAAAACAATGATGTTGAGGTGATTTGTGGGGTAAATGGTAAAGAAGGTTTGGAATATTTAGCTCAACATGATGATATTGCAATAGTTTTGATGGACATCATGATGCCGGAAATGGATGGTTATGAGGCTATCCGTGAGATTAGGAAGCAAACTAAATATCGGAATTTGCCTATTATAGCTCTTACTGCCAAAGCAATGAAGGATGATAGAGCAAAATGTATTGAGGCTGGGGCAAATGATTATCTAGCTAAACCGATTGAAACGGATAAGTTATTGTCGTTGATGCGGGTTTGGTTGTATCGGTAATAACCTTCCCTAAGGATGCTGATTTACTATAATGTAATATTTTAATATAAAAATTTAGTAACTGTCTACCATGCCATTAAGTTAAATATATATTAATTTAATGGCATGCTAGATAGTCCTAAAAAAGTAGTGCTAATAGTTTAAAGTTACAATCAAATCGATAATCTAGTAAGTGTCTTTTTACCATAGACAAAGTTTACTATAGCTCGAGTTCCCATAATAGCGGTAAACATCGAAGTAATAATGCCTAACGATAGAGTGATAGCAAAACCTTTTATCGGCCCGGTACCAAACCCAAATAACATAACTGCTGCAATCAAAGTGGTTAAATTGGAATCAAAAATTGTTATGAAAGCTTTCTCGTAACCCATGTGAATGCTAGTTTGGGGCGAGTTTCCATTGGCAATTTCCTCCCGTATTTTTTCAAATATCAACACGTTAGCATCAACTGCCATACCCAACGTTAAGACTATACCAGCTATACCGGGCAAAGTTAAAGTTGCTTGAATTAATGACAACAGAGCTACTAAAATCACCACATTGGTTAGCAATGCCATGTTTGCAATCATGCCAAAAGCTTTGTACCGCAATAACATAAAGACCATCACCGATATAAATCCAAGCATAATGGACAACATACCAAGTTCTATATTTTCTTTACCTAAGCTCGGTCCAATAGTACGTTCTTCAATAATCTCCATTGGAGCTTTCAACGCACCAGCCCGTAATAATAAAGCCAGATTATTCGCTTCACTAGAAGTTAAACCAGTAATCTGAAAATTCTTCCCAAATTCTTCCTGAATAGTAGCAACATTTATTACTTCTTCCTGTTTTTTATAAGTTGTAATTGGCTTACCATCTACTATTTTGGTTTCTATCAAATAATTAATAAAAACTACCGCCATTGGTTTTCCAACATTTTTGCGAGTAGTGGCAAACATACTTTTGGCCCCTTTACTATCCAACCGGACTACTGCAGCAGGTCGCCCACTTCTTTGATCTATAGTAGCAGCAGCATCATTAATCTGATCACCAGTAGCAATCACTCTCCTCTTTAACCAAACAGACTCCCCATTTCGCCGTTTGTATTCGCGACCAGATAGTCTATTATCTTCATTAGCTAATAAGCGGAATTCTAAAGTAGCAGTAGCTCCCAAAATCTCTTTAGCTCTAGCAGTATCTTGCACACCGGGTAATTGCACTACGATCCGCGAATTACCTTGGCGTTGAATCACCGGTTCGGCTACTCCAAGTTCATTAACTCGGTTACGCAAAGTAGTAATGTTTTGTTCCAAAGCTTTTTGACTATTTTCCCTCAAACTTTTTTCACTAAAAGCTAAATTTAACAGATATATATCTGGTTCATCTTTTTCAGTGATAATTAAATCTTGTTGTTGTTTGGTAACTAGTTCCTTTGCCTGTTCACGAGCCGATAAAGTTAAAAAAGTAAATTGTACTCCACCGTTTTTTAATTGGCTATTACTTTTGTAACGAACTTTTTTCTCACGGAATAAGGTACGAAAATCGTTGATTAAAGCTTCTTCATCATGTTTAACCGCAGTTTCCATATCAATTTGCATTAAGAAATGTACTCCACCACGTAAATCCAGCCCTAAATACATTGGCGAACCACCTAAGCTTTGAAGCCAATCTGGGGTTGCTGGAGCTAAATTTTGGGCAACTACATAATCAGAGATAGATTCTTTTAAAATGGTAAAAACTTTCAATTGAGTATCGTTATCTTTCAAACGTATCAACATTTGGGTTGATGTTCTATCAATGCTGACATATTCAAGACTCTCATCTTTTAAGATTCCTTCAACTCGTTCTTGTAATGATTCAGTAATTTTCATGTTCCTTGCGTATGCAGGAGAAATCTGTACTGATGGGTCTTCACCGAATAAATTAGGCAAGGCATATAAAGAACAAACAGCTATCACTATAGCGATTAGGAAATATTTCCAAAGTGGGTAATGATTCATATTTGGGTAAGTTGTTTAGTTATTTTATAAAAAATGGGTCCAAAACTTGAACCCGGTGCAAACTAGGTAGTGCTTTTTATGGTACCTTTTGGAATTACGGTTGAAACTGATTGGCGTTGCACCTTAATTTGAGTGTTAGGAGCAATTTCAATAGTAACGTAATTATCACCAAGATTAATGATCTTGCCAAGTATACCACCACCAGTTATAATTTCATCGCCTTTTGCCAATGATTCTACCATTTGTTTATGTTCTTTAACTCGTTTGGTCTGAGGACGTATTAGCAAGAAATAGAACACTGCAAATAACACGACTAGCATAATTAAGTTAAGTATACCAGCATCGGGAGCCGCACCTGCTTCAGCATATGCGTTTTGAATAAAAAAATCCATTTTATAGCCTCAATTGTGAATATTGATAATTATTAGGTTTTAAATTTATAACTGATGTAAGGTCTCAAGTATAAGTATATTTGAGAAAGATTACTGATATTGTAACGGTTAGGGAAAATACATAGACTTTCTAGCAACACTAGAGTATTTCCCAATTGAATATATTGCAATCTTAGAACCTATTACAATCACAAATATTTAAGGTCATTCTTAGCAAGTTACAACCTATGTTACCACCACCAGAAAGATTTTTGTAATAAACTCAAAGTGTTTTGGCCTTTTGGTAAAGTATAAGCATAAGATGATATTACTTTACTAGTGGTAAAATCTAGAAGTTTTAGGGTAATATAAACTTTATCATTGCTAATGGCATAGGTACCAGTAACCACCATATCTGCCCAATCAGAACCTTCCATTTCACGTAATTCACGAGATAATACAAATTCACCATTCCGAGGAATAAGCTTTAGATTATCATTAAATTTTGCTTCGGTAACTATATGATTTCTTTGGGTAAATCTAGTTGCTAATTGTTCGCCAAGCAAGCGTCCAAAAGTGGTAGTATAAGCAAGATTGTCAATATCAGCAATGCTGGTTACTAATAAATTAGTTTGCGGAGACAAAATCGGAATAGCATCTTGTATAAGTTTATCGGCAGCAGTGTAACTGGTAGCAATTAAGTTAGCATCTTCAATGGTTGATGGTGGTTGATGGCATTCACTACTTTTAACTCGGAAATCACAATTTCCAAACGCCACTCTACGACTGCAACCATTTATTATCAGGCTTAGTAATAATACTACAAATATTAGTTTGATGTCCATTTTTCACCAATTTAGTTATAAAATTCAGTTCAATGAATAGGGATTTTATTTAAAATGCGAATTAAGAGCTAAAAAATCATCTTAAAAATAATACAATTAAAAATTATAGTTTCAGAAGTTTTTAACAGGTAATTTTTTAATCTATTGTTTTTAAAGGATACATAATTTTAGCCCTTAAATTCACATTAAAATTATTTTTCCTAATATCAATTATTAAATAATTTTGTCATTTTATTTTTTTAGACATATATATTGCAATTTTTGTATATTCTATAATCGGGAATAGATATATAATATAAATGTAGAGAAAAAATTCGCAAACTTTATCATTTTATTGTTGCATTTTTATTAACTATGATATAGGGTATAATTAAGTTTGGCCACTTCTACAATTTTTAAGAAATAGTAGGTTTATAGTTGCCAGTATACACAATTATATTTGTCTATAAAATTCTATATTTAAATAATTTCTTTATACAACTATCTGTACATTTAGGGGATATTTTATGAAAAAATGGTTAATCGCTGGTAGTTTAGTAGTATCTATGTCTTGTATTGGTTCTAGTTATGCGGTTGAGCCAGTCTCAACAACATCTGAAATTAGTGGAGTTGCAATTGCAGCTGGAGTTGGTGCAGTAGCTGCTAGTTCTGTTGTGGCTGGAGCTGCTGGTGGAATAGCTACAGCTTACCAAATGAATGAAAAAATGTTTACCAATTGCCCTGATCAACAAACAGCTTGTGATGCTGCTAAACTTGGTACATATACTGGTGCTGGTTTAGGTACCATTTGGGGTATTGCTTGTTTAGCAGTAGAAGGAGCAAATTTAGTTGGTTTAGCTAGTATTGGTAGCATGGTTGGTGGTGGAATAGCAGCTGGTGCAGCTACAGTAGTTGTAGCTCCTGTAGTTGCTGCAGCTGCAATTGGTGGAGCTACCTACTGGGTAGTCAAAGATTGGAGTTATGTGACCGGCTTATGGCCAGAAGCAACTCCAGAAACTTCTGCAACTCCTGCAACTCCTGCAGCTCCTGCAGCTCCATAATTATATAATATTTCTCAACTTCCTTTCTGATGGGATAGGAAATTAAACATTGGTTGAGATATATTATATATGTAGAGGTTTAAAATTTTAGACCTCTACTATTTATTTAACCTGATTTATAGCTTTATCAAAAAAAATTATTAAGCAAAAGACTGAGATAAATCAGATGGTACAACATCGTTTTTATATTTACCTAATTGTTATATTATTTTTAAATCCAGTATTTGCTGATGAGTTAACTATTGCTGTAGCAGCTAATTTTACCAAACCTCTGAAACATTTAGTTCAACAATTTGACCATAATATTAATATAAGTTCTGGTTCTACTGGTCAATTATATACCCAAATTAAAAATGGTGCACCTTTCGATATATTTTTAGCAGCCGACATGCAGCGTCCACAAAAACTAGTTGATGATGGAATAGCTAATAATTTATTTGTTTATGCTCAAGGTAAATTAATATTATGGAGTAATCAGTCTGATTTGATAGATGAGAATGTGTTAAATAGCAATACATTTAAGTGGCTTGCTCTGGCTCATCCAAAAATAGCACCTTACGGCATGGCAGCAAAACAAGTATTAGAAAAATTAGGATTATGGCACAAATTACAAGATAAAATTGTACGAGGCAATAATGCCAATCAAGCTTATCAATTTGCTGTAACTGGTAATGCCGAATTAGGATTTATTGCTCTATCTCAATATCAAAATACTGGTTCATATTGGTTGGTTGATGAAAATTTATATACTCCAATCTTACAAGGAGCAGTGTCACTGAACCAAAAGCCAATCACCAAAAAATTTATGGAATTTCTACGTGGTTCAATTGCACGTAAACTTATTAAGAAATTTGGTTATATCGTTAAAATATCGAAAAATAGTAATTGAATTTTTTGGTTCACATGAGCCACTGCCATTAAGAAAATTAGTTAGGGTAACCACAGCTTACCCCTACAAATAAATGTTTGATTAGGGTAACCACAGCTTACCCCTACAAATAAATGTTTGATTAGGGTAACCACAAGGGATTACCCCTACAAATAAATGTTTAGGGGCGAACCTATGTGGTTGCCTTCCTTGACAGCTTCAGAAGTATATTATTTTAAAATTTATAACATTATTGCCAAGGGCGATGATAAGCTCCTAGAGTGGTTTGTGTACCTTCCGATACTTTACTTAATTCAGCTAACCAACTATCTTTAGCTTTATAAGTAGCTGGACTTTGCTCATAAGCATCCATTGCGGCTCGCCAAACTTTAGTAACTTGGGCAACATAAGCTGGACTACGTTGTCTACCTTCAATCTTAATTGCCGAAATACCAGCCGCTTGTAACTGAGGCAACATTTCTAAAGTATTTAAACTGGTAGGTTCCTCAATGGCATAAAAGGTTTCTTTGCCAACATTAAAGCGACCTTTGCATAAAGTTGGATAACCAGCGTTTTCATCTTTACCTCGACGATCAATTAATACCTTACCCAAATGAGTTTCTAAACCTTGTGAAGTTTCTTTCCATTCTACGGCATGAGCTGGTGAACAAGCTCCAAAAGTATTCGGAGAATCTCCAGTCACATAAGAAGACAGTAAACAACGGCCTTCCACCATTACGCATAAACTACCAAACCCAAATACTTCCACTGCTACTGGGCTACTTTCCACTACTCGTTGCACTTGAGGCAAAGATAACACTCTAGGCAATACCACTCGCCGAATCCCAAAATGCCGATGATAAAAACTGATAGATTCATAGTTGGTGGCTGAACCTTGTACAGATAGATGTAGAGGTAAATCTGGGTAAGTATTAGCGGCATAGTCTAATACTCCTAAATCGGCTAAAATCAACGCATCTATTCCCAAATTCGCAGCATGATCGACTGCTTCTTGCCAACGAGACCAACCGCTAGGTTGTGGATAAGTATTAATCGCTATAAAAACCCGTACATTACGTTCACGAGCATAACGAATACCTTGTTCCATCTTGGCAACAGTAAAATTTAAACCAGCAAAATGCCTTGCATTAGTATCATCACGAAAGCCGATATAAACAGCATTAGCACCATTATCAACCGCAGCTTTCAATGAAGGTAAATTACCAGCTGGACATACAAGTTCCATATATTATACCTTGGGTAAAATTCGTACCATTTTCACGGCATTATTTGCCATTTGCACAATTTCTATTGGATGAGTAGCTAACACTAAACTAGTACCAGCTTCTGGGATAGCTTCTAAATAATCTAAAATCAAACCATTCAGAGTTTTAGGCCCATCAGTTGCTAAATCCCATTGCATTACTCGGTTTAACTCACGAACTGTAATGCTACCATCCACCAAAAAACTATTATCATCTTGTGGATAAATATCCAAGCTAAGGGAATCTGGGTTAGTAGTAAACTCCCCTACAATTTCTTCCAAAATATCTTCCAGAGTAACTAGACCTTGAATATCACCATACTCGTTAACTACTAGCCCGATGCGACGTTTATGTCTTTGAAAATTCAATAATTGAGTATTCAAAGGCGTACCTTCTGGTACAAAATAAAGTTCCCGGGCGTATTTTTCTAGAGCTTCCTTGGTAAGTTCATTATGTTTAAACAGTGACAATAATTTACGTAAATGCACTATTCCCACTACATTATCTATATTTTCTCGATATATTGGTATCCGAGTGTGTTGGCAAATAGCTAACTGTTCCGTAATCTCATCAATATGAGCATCTAAGTCGACGCCTATAACTTCGTTACGCGGTATCATAATATCTTCTACCGTAACTTTTTCTAAATCTAAAATTCCTAATAACATCTGTTGATGCCGTTTAGGAATTAGACCACCAGCTTCATGCACTACAGTACGTAATTCTTCTGAATTTAACCGTTGATTATCTTGATTTGATTCAGAAATACCTATAATTTTTAATATATTATTGGAAATATAATTTAATATCCAAACTAATGGATAGAATAATTTTAATAATGGTTTAATAATTAATGAGGCTGGATAGGCTATTTTTTCTGGGTGCAATGCTGCTACCGTTTTAGGAGTTACTTCACTAAAAATAAGAATTACGATTGTTAATGAGGTGGCAGCTACTGCAATTCCAGCTTCACCTATCAAATCAATCGCAATCACTGTTGCAATTGAAGAAGCTAAAATATTAACAAAATTATTACCTAATAAAATCACCCCAATTAATCGATCTGGATGTTTTAACAACTGACTGACACGAGTAGCTCCACGATGTTTTTTAGCGACCAAATGGCGTAATCGATAACGATTGATTGCCATCATGCTAGTTTCAGAAGCGGAAAAAAATCCAGAAGCTATAACTAATAAAAATAATATACCAAATAATACAGATAATGGAATATCACTCAAGAAAGTAATCCTCTTAGAAGAAATGATGTAAACTTATTAATAGTCATTGAGAAATAATATTGAATGTTTAACTTGTGAAGTATAAAATATGTTTTGGCTTATTGCAAATGATGAACCAAGATTTATCTTGAAATTAATTGCTAATATTGCAGAATTATCATTATATACTAATGGAACAACTTCAATGAGAAATATAGTAGGGCAAATGCCTAGAGGAGAATATTTTTTTCCACGTGATAAGATTATTAATCTGATTTATCGCCGTTTAAATTTTGGGGTAATAGATAATTATATCAACTATTTTAAGCTTCTGTCGAAAGAATTACATCATCTCAAATCTCTGACTAAAAAATCTCTGGATAATATTAAGTATGTTCTTTATAACTATGGAGTTGTCAATATGTAAAACTGTGGAGCTTTAGCCTGAAAATATCAATAATAATACCAACTTTAAATGAGCAAAAAATAATTGCTAAAAATCTATTGGCTTTACAAACTTTACGTAAAGCAGGTCATGAAGTAATTGTGGTTGATGGTGGAAGTAATGATGAAACTTATTTGATAGCTAGTTCTTTGGCAGATAAAGTTTTGCAATTTGAATCAGGTCGAGCTAAACAGATGAATTTAGGGGCTAAGTTTGCCCAACATAATATTTTATTATTTTTACATGCAGATACTTTTTTGCCTGCTAATGCTGATAATTTGATAATTCAAGGTTTGACTGAAAATCATAAATGGGGCAGGTTTAATGTTAGGTTGTCTGGGACGGCAAAATTATTGCGGGTAGTTGAAACAATGATGAATTGGCGTTCTTGTTTGACTGGAATTGCTACTGGTGATCAAGCAATTTTTGTCCAACAGAATTTATATAAAAAGGCGCATGGTTTCCCTGATATACCTTTGATGGAAGATATAGCTTTTAGTAAACAGTTGAAACGTTTTAGTTCTCCATTATGTATTAAAGAGCCTGTGGTTACTTCTAGTAGGAGGTGGGAGCAGAATGGAATTATTAAGACTATTTTTTTGATGTGGAAATTACGGTTGGCTTATGCACTTGGAACCAGTCCACATAAATTGAAAGAATATTATAGTAATTCTTAATTATGAATTAAATTCTGTATAAATTTAAATTATTTAACTCGTTCACAACGTCTTTGTTGGGAACTAGAAAATACTTTTCTTATTCTGAATAAGTCGAATGTCGTAGCTTTTTCAAATGCTGCAATTATTTCTGAGTAGTTCATGTTAAATTACCTATAATTTGGGTAGGTTTAATTATGGTAATATTTATTTGAGTACGTTGCTTAATAAATAATTTAGCTAAATTTACAATATATCTAATTGATATTAAATATAAAATTTTAACTTAATGGCATTCTACCCACAATACGCATCCAACCATTTCGTTCTACTGTTTCCTCGATCTCAAAATAAGGTTGGTAAGCTGCAATAATAGATTCGGTTTGCTCTTGAAGAATACCTGATAACACAATATTAGCATTGGTATGTTTGGCCATTAGTGAAGCCAAATTAATCAATGGAGTTGCTAAAATATTGGCTAAAATACAATCAGCTTTAATATGTTCTGGTAGCTGTTCTGGTAAAACAGGAGTAATTAATGTTTCTACCTGATTTTTTTTAGAATTATTTTCAGTGGCTTCTAAAGCTTGTGGGTCATTATCCACTGCCCAGATATGACTCGCTCCTAATTTAGCCGCAGTGATAGCTAAAATTCCAGAACCACAGCCATAATCAATCACCGTTTTATTAGCTAAATTTGCTTGCTTATCAAGCCATTCTAAACATAAAGCTGTAGTCGTATGAGTACCAGTTCCAAATGCCAATCCCGGGTCAAGGATAATATTAATCGCTTGCGGTTCTGGTGGAGTTTGCCAACTTGGACATATCCAAACTCGCTCCCCAAATTGCATCGGATGAAAGTCATCCATCCAGACTCTAACCCATTCTTTATCTTCTAAAGTTTGAATTTTATAAGGTGGCAAGTTTAATAATTTTATTTGTTCAACATCAATTTCATCCTCAAATAAAGCAATTATTTTAGTATATTTCCATAATGGAGTAGAATTTAAGGATGGTTCATATAACGGCTGATCCTTAGCATCTAACCAAGTAACTGAAACTGCTCCAACGTCTGTTAAAGCATCGGAAATTTCATCTACTTTATTAGCTTCGGTATCTAATATAATTTGTAGCCAATTCATGTTATGTAGTGTAGTATGGATATTAAAATAAGGATTTGATTTAATTTATGCTAATATTTCTTCTATAAATCAATTAGTTGTATTTGGTCTGGTATTCGTGCAATTTGTTCATGGATACGCTTATCGTCAAATTTTAGCTGATAATCATTAATAAACATCTGTTTTATTATGCAAACTAAGCTATCTTTATTTATGCAATGCTGTCCATTGTTATTGATAGCCAATAGATACATTGTAATTGAGTCAGTATCAGCAAATTTTGGTACTTGATAATTAAAGTTAAATTTTCTGAAACCTAATTTAGTATAAAGAATTGGACATTCCGCCTCAACCAATAACCAATCTATTTTGCAACGTTTTATTGCATCATTACATAAAAGACTGCCATAACCTTGATTACGTTTATGTTCTGTTACAGCCAAATAGGTTAATATAGCATAATTTAAATTAGCCACTAAATCATAAATATAAAAACCAACAACTTCATTATCTATTCCAATAAATAACTGGTAACGACCATTTTGTATTCTTTCAGCTATAATATTTTCTGGTTCTCGTTCCCAAACTGGAAAAGTTTTATGATAAATATTAACGAATTTTTGCCAATAATTTGATTTTGCAGAAGTAATTTGTTTTAATTTTAACATTATTTGTATAACTGATGTTACGCACATGGACTTGAGCTATTTTACCATAATCATAGATAGTTCTTTGGAGTAAAAGTATAGCAATTCTTAATTATGAATGCTTAATTCTTAATGAACTTCAAGATAAATATCAGTCATTTAATTTGTATCAATATATTTTATTCAATTGGGAAGTGCTATAATCTTAATATAATTAAGTATTTTAATAGAGGAAATTATGTTTGAATCATGGAATATAGCTTTAAGCTATGAAATAATATTAGCAGTAATAATTTTTATACTCGCTATATTTTTGCGTAAATTATTTGCCCGAGTAGTGTTAAAACAACTGAAAAAAGTTGTCGAACAAACTCAAACCAAAGTTGATGATGAGGTTTTTAATGCTTTAGAAACTCCACTTAAATTTATTTTTATTATATTAGCTTTTTATCTAATTACAGTTATGTTAAATTTAACACCTGATCTTAATAAGTTTTTTACCCAATTATTCCGCAGTTTGGTGGTATTTACTATATTTTGGGCGATATATCGCAGTATAGAACCATTTAGCTTTATTATAGAGAACATAACTATTGCATTTGGTGCTGAACTAACTTTGGCTCTCAAAAATTTATTCGTGAAAGGATTTAAAATTTTTGTGTTAGCAATTGGATTGACTGCTTTTTTAAACGAATGGGGAATTAACATATTTGCGTTATTAGCTAGTTTAAGTATTGCAGGAGCGGCTATAGCATTTGCGGCTAAAGATTCATTGGCTAATATTTTTGGTTCTTTGACAATTATTTTTGATAAAATATTCAAGGAAGGTGATTGGATTATGACTCCTGAAGTTGAAGGAACTGTGGAAGAAGTTGGGTCAAGAGCTACTAAAATCCGGACTTTTTCTAAAGCAATAGTCACGGTTCCAAATTCCACATTGGCAAATTCGGCAGTGATCAATTGGAGCCGTATGACTTGTCGTCGCATAAAAATGCGGATTGCTTTAGAATATCGCACTAGTCCTAAACAAGTTACTAATATAATTAAAAATATTAAAGATTACCTCCAAAATAATCCAGATATTGAAACCGATTCCTCAAAAGCTACTATGTTGGTGCATTTAGTCGAGTTTAATGAGAGTTCCATTGACATTTTGGTCTATTATTTTACTAAAACAACTAGCTGGCGAAATTGGATGCAAATTAAAGAGCATAACCTACTTAAATTTATGGAAATTATAGAAGCAGAAGGAGCTTCCTTTGCATTTCCAAGCCAACAAATTTATGTGGAGAAATTGCCAGACGGCTTGCCTAAATTAATGTAATTGTGCAATGGAAGATATACTAAAAGTCTACCAACAAGATTATAAAGAGGATAAAGTGTTGATTTGCACGGATGAAAGCAGCAAGAAACTGTTCGTGTGAACTGGCGTTTTACTACCGAAGATGCACGGATAAAACTTAAGTCATTGTATCCATCAATTCAATGTTGACGCAGTAGTTACAAATCAACAAGATTTAACTCGTAATAAATTAATACGTCGACTATCTGTTCGTATAACTTCAAAATTAAAACTATTAAGCTCTATTTTTTCGCCACGCTTAGGCAAATGTCCAAAAGCTTGCAATAATAACCCACTAATTGTATCAAACTCTTCATCGCTAAAATCTGTTTTAAAATACTCGTTAAACTCTTTAATTGGAGTCAAAGCCAGTATTATGCACGAACCATCTTTACGAGGATTAATAAAAACCTGATCGTCTATATCATGCTCGTCATCAATATCTCCAATAATCTGCTCAATAACATCTTCAATCGTAACTAAACCAGCCACTCCGCTATATTCATCAACGATAATAGCCATGTGATTGCGACTAGCACGGAATTCACGCAATAATACATTAAGCCGTTTACTTTCTGGAATAAATATCGCTGGTCGCATCATATCCCGCATATCAAGTTGAGCATCACTACCTTTAGTATAATAGTCCAGCAAATCTTTAGCTAGAAAAATACCTTGTATATCATCACGATTATCTCCTATTACTGGAAAACGTGAATGACCAGATTCAACGATAATTTTTACCAAATTTTCAGGAGAATCATGAATTTCTAACACTACCATGTGCGATCTAGGAATCATTACATCACGCACATGCTGTTCTGACATTTGTAACGCACCTTCGAGCATTCCTAAGGTTTCAGCATTAAATAAATTATGTCGTTTGGCATTGTGAAGTGAATTTAATAGTTGTTCTTTAGTTCGAGGTTCAACAGAAAGGTTTCGTCTTATACGATATAACCAATTTTTGATGAAATTCATGATGGGTCTGTAATATGATAAGGATTAGGATAATTTAGGTCAGCTAGAATTTCAACTTCTATACTTTCCATAATTTGAGCTTGCTGCTCCTCAATATGGTCGTAACCTAATAAATGTAAAACTCCGTGGATAACTAGGTGAGCCCAATGAGAGTATAGAGTTTTATGTTGTTCCGCAGCTTCTGTGGCGACTAACGGAACACAAATTACAATATCTCCTAATAATGGAATATTAACTTCTGGTGGGCATTCAAACGGAAAAGATAAAACATTGGTAGGATTGTTACGCTGTCGCCATCTTAAATTTAGTTGTTGGGACTCTGCTATATCAACTAAACGTATAGTTAATTCTTTATCAGCTACAGAATTATATTTCAACACAGCATCAACCCATTTGACTAATATTTTATGATCTGGTAGGTCAGGTTCATCACTAGCACATTGTAAATCTATCGTTGCTCCCATTATTTATTCCGTTCAGCCTTTTCATAAGCATTAATAATCCGTGCCACTATGGGATGACGAACTACATCTTTGGAATTAAAGAAAGTAAAACTAATCCCTTCAATATCATTAAGTATATCAATAATATGCTTTAATCCAGATTGGTTATCTCTAGGTAAATCAATTTGCGTAATATCTCCAGTAACAACTGCCGTAGAACCAAAACCAATTCGAGTTAAAAACATTTTCATTTGTTCTATAGTTGTATTTTGAGCTTCATCCAGGATAATAAACGAATCATTCAGAGTTCTGCCACGCATATAGGCTAATGGAGCAATTTCAATTACTTGGCGTTCAATCAACTTGACCACTCGTTCAAAACCTAACATTTCATATAACGCATCGTATAGAGGCCGTAAATACGGGTCAACTTTTTGAGCCAAATCACCGGGCAAAAACCCCAGTCGTTCCCCAGCTTCAACCGCAGGACGTACTAGTATTAAGCGGCGAATTTGCTCTTGTTCCAAAGCATCCACTGCACAGGCTACTGCTAAATAGCTTTTTCCCGTTCCAGCTGGGCCTATACCAAAGTTAATATCATTGCGGGCAATATTATAAACATATTGATTTTGATTCGCCCCTTTGGGTTTAATTATCCCTCGACGAGTACGGAGTTTAATTGAAGATTCATCTGGTTCATCTACGGAAGCAATCAGTTCAACATTAGATTCTTGCGTAACCAAATGAATATTAGCTGGTTCTAACATATCATTTGTAGTATAAAGTTGTTTAAGAATTTTGGTGGTATTTTCGACTGCATTAGCCAAACCTACAATCCGAAATTTATGTCCACGATTATTTATTGTTACATCAAACCGTTTCTCAAGCTGTCGCAAATGCTCGTCAAATTTACCACATAAATTTGCCAAACGTTTATTATCGGAAGGTTTTAAAGTAAAATCGTTGGTAATATTAGCAATGTTATTCAATTTTGATTAATGACAATTAAAAATTATTAATAATATCCTTTGTACAAAATATGGTTAAAAAATTAACAGTTTGAATTAGCCGGAGTAGCAAAATTTGCTTTCAAACTAAAGTTTAAATTCTAACCCTGTACAAAGAAATTTAGCTTTAATATATAAAATCTAGGCAGGTTTTTTTAAATATATTATTAAACCAACTTATTCATTATAGCATAAATTTATAAACGCATTTCAATGCCTTTTGCTGCCATAACCTGTTTGGCTTCAGCAATAGTATATTCTCCAAAATGAAAAATACTGGCTGCTAATACTGCATCTGCTTTACCTTCAATAACCCCTTCCGCCAGATGTTCTAACGTGCCTACTCCACCAGATGCAATTACTGGAACTCGAACTGATTCACTAATAATACGAGTTAAAACCAAATCAAAACCATTACGAGTACCATCCCGATCCATACTAGTAAGCAATATTTCACCTGCTCCATACTCAGTCATTTTTTTGGCCCACTCTACTGCATCTATTCCAGTAGCTTTACGCCCTCCATGGGTAAAAATTTCCCAACGTGGAGTCTTGGTGTCAACTTGTTTCGCATCAATTGCCACTACAATACATTGCGAGCCAAAATGAACTGCAGCTTCTTGGACAAATTCAGGATTAAAAATAGCCGCAGTGTTAATTGCTACTTTATCAGCCCCAGCATTAAGCATACGCCTAATATCAGCTAACTCACGGATTCCACCACCAACTGTCAGAGGGATAAACACTTGACTAGCAACTTCCTCCACAACATGCACCATAGTATCTCTATTATCAGAGCTGGCAGTTATGTCTAAAAAAGTCACCTCATCTGCACCTTGTTCATCATAGCGTTTGGCAATTTCAATCGGATCACCAGCATCACGGATATTTAAAAATTTAACACCTTTAACAACTCGTCCGGCATCAACATCAAGACAGGGAATGATTCTTTTTGCTAACATATTTAATATTCCAAATTCATATTAAAGCTCATAGTAATATTCCGAATTTTATCATCATTTCACCTCATTATTAAACCACTAACCTATCTAACCGAAGTACCAATACGTCCTTGAAAATCCTTATAAATTTCTTCCAAAATAGCGGTATCATAACCTACGATCCAAGTTCCATCTTCAAATAATTGGGCTTCTGTTTTAAGTTTAGTTGTGTGCCAAACGTTACCCAACATTTTCACAATGACTCGACTGCGATATTTTTTATCATCATCGGGTGTCAAATATTTCCAAGAAGTACGAATGTAACCGCTAGTTTTATCCAATACTTCTAAATCATACTTTTCTGATAATACATCAACTACTCGTCGCCAGACTTCTTTGTTTTTATCTACAAATATTCCATATTGATTATGTAGATAAATTGATTTCCAAGCACCAGCTTCATCATTACTTTCCACAAAAGTTGGTGGTTTAGTAGTAGCACATGATAACAAGAAAATATTAACAAAAATAATTAGTTTAATGAATTTCATATTTTAGGCCAGAGTAGACTATCTCCAGTTAATGTTGGGTTATCTCTAACCAAAATTTTAACGATAAGCTCGCAAATAATACCATTCAAAGAAACGTTTTGCCCAGTTAAACATCCGCATTTTAGGCATCATTATAGTACGATTAGGACTACGATATACTAACATTCCTTGGTTAAGAGTATCAACAATACAAATTAGTTCAGAGTTAAAGTTATTATTCTGAGCTAGTCCTTTTTGGTTAGCCAGTAAATTTTTAGCTGCTGTTTCTGCTTGCAAATCAGCCATATGAGCTTGTTTTGGCATCCATTGCGGCCCAGGATGACTACCACAGTCGCCAACAGCATAAATATTTTCAAATCCAATTACTTGACAATGAGCATTAGCCTGAATAAGACCACCTTCAGATAAAGGTAATCCGCTATTTTCCAACCAAGTAGGACCAGTCATACCGGGCATAAACATGGTTAAATCACTTGTTATATCTCCACCTTCAGTATGCACTACTCCAGTACTAAAACCTTTCATTTTATGACCTAAATGAGTACGAATTTGCTGTTTTTCCATTTCACCCAACAACGCTTTAACAGCTTTTTCTCCTAACCTTTTACCCGGTTCAGGTGCAGGACTAAAGAATACTAGTTCAAATTTATCCCGCCGTTTTTGTTTGCGTAATAATGTGTCAATACCAAACAAAAACTCAAAAATAGGTCCACCACGCATTGCGATTGGTTCTTTTGGATTACTAGCAAAACCAAATGCTAAGGTTCCACCATCAAGTTTAGCTAGGCTATCGCTATAATTTTTTACAGTTGCATAGCCTTCACATGGGATACAAACATCATCTATGCCAGGTAATTTACGAATAAAACGACTTCCAGAAGCAATTATGAGACTATCAAACTCAACCGAACCATTATCAGTTTGGATTTTATTTGCTTCTAAACTGGTAACATTAGCTTGATGGTGTTGTACATTATGATCTTTAAAAAAACCATTCAGTGGTATGGTTAAATCAGCTTCAGTACGTAAGCCAGCTGGTACCCAAATAAGACTAGGATAATAGAATAAAATCGGGCGTGGGGAAATTAATGTGATTGGTCCAGTATAACCTTGGCGGCGTAACGTTCTAACTGCTGTTAATCCGCCAAATCCAGAACCAATTATAACTATTTTGGACATTTTGTTTACCTATTCGATACAATTATCACATTTTAACATGAATTTGGTTGCAGAATCTATTATCAATTTTTAGAACAATATGACACAGATTATAGCGATTCTTAATTATGAATGAAATTAGATGTAAATTATTTAATGCGTGAAATATATCTTATTCAAACATTTTCTTATACTTAGCATACCCTTCTTGTTCTAACTTATCTTTTGGAATAAATTTAAGAGCAGCAGAGTTAATACAATACCTAAGTCCAGTAGGTGTTGGGCCGTCGTTAAATACATGACCAAGATGAGATTTTTTGCTTCTTACTTCAGTTCTTGCAAAAAATAGTTTTTTATCCTCTTTTTCCACTATCGCATCATCTGCAATAGGTTTGGAAAAACTTGGCCATCCAGTCTTGGAATCATACTTATCAACCGAGCTAAACAAAGCTTCTCCAGATACTATATCAACATAAATCCCAGCTTGTTTATTATCCCAATACTCATTGTTAAATGGTTTTTCAGTACCATTATTTTGCGTTACTTCGTACTGGATATCTGTCAATCTAGCTTTAAGTTTCGTATCCTTGGCTTTAGTACCCCATATTTTTTCAAGATATTGATCTCGGCCCGAATTATATCTATATATCTTATATCGTAATGGATTTTTATTATAATAATCCTGATGGTATTCTTCCGCTTTATAAAAATTGGAAAACTTTATAATTTCAGTTGCGATAGGTTTTTTATACTGCATTAGTTTATCTAACTGGTTCCTAGATTCATGAGCCAAATGTTTTTGTTCCTCTGTGTGATAAAATATAGCTGCTTTATATTGCTCTCCTTTATCAATAAATGAACCACTGCCATCAGTTGGATCAATCTGTCGCCAATATATATCAAGCAATTCTTGATAAGTTATTTTATCTGAATCATAAGTAATTTGTACTGCTTCAAGATGACCAGTAGTTCCAGTAGAAATTTCTTCATAAGTTGGCTCGACTTTAAATCCACCACTATATCCCGAAATTACTGTATGTACTCCAGCAAGTTTTTCAAATGGGAATTCCATACACCAAAAGCAACCACCAGCAAAAGTTGCTACACTAAGTTTTTCAGTATTCATAACAGTATTCATAACAGTATTCTCTTGTATAGCTACAGTATTAGTATTTACATAAAAATATATGGCAAAACATAAAAACAACAATGCTATTCTTTCCATAGTTAGTCCATAAATGATTTATTATATTGATGTTAAGTAGGAATTTTAGATATTTAGTAGCAATGTGAAATTTAAGTTATTCTAAAATAGAGACTTATTTTAAGTCTTTGGCAATTATAATTATGGCTAAGGATAATATTTCAAGCTTTTATATATTATATCATTTTTCATTTATTGAAATCATTCAAACTTTACAGCAAGCGTAGGATGCAATGAACGAAGGGAATTGCATCAATTGTATAGCGACATGATTGATGCGGTTCCTCACCACATCTTACATTACAGGTTACTAGTTCCACCAAACATCAAAGTGAATATCTAATTTAAATACAGAAAGCAATTCCATTGTTCTATGATCAAGGATTGGTCCACCATTACCATCTGTTGATTCCCAAAAACAATAAACCCTTGTATTCCAATCATTATTTCTAAGGAAATTAAATTCATTTTCTTGTCTCGCAGCGATTGATTTACTATATTAAACATAGCTAATCACACTTGGCAATTATCAATCAATCTGGTTGTACCAAGGTTAACGGCAGCTAATATAACTAGATTGTCATGAGTTCGAATGGTTAAATCGGCACTATAAATTTTAAAATAGTCGGGTTGAAAACCGGTTGCAATTAAATTTAAAGTTGCTTGCTGTTCCAATTTAGTAAAATCACGCTCTCCAGCCTTAAGCTTCTGTCTTACATCAGCAATAGTTTTAAATAAAATTGGAGCTGTTTTTCGTTGATCAGATGTCAAGTAATTATTCCGAGAACTCATCGCCAAGCCATCTACTTCACGCACTATTGGCATTCCAACGATTTTAATCGGCATGAATAAATCTGCCACCATGCGTTTAATCAATAACAATTGTTGATAATCTTTCTCCCCGAATAACGCTATATCTGGTTGCACCAAATTAAACAATATATTGACAATCGTAGTAATTCCTTTAAAAAATACCGGACGGGATACACCACACAAAATTTCACCTAAATTTGGAACTTGTACGTAAGTACTTGCTTCCATACCATTTGGGTAAATATCAGTAATCTTAGGAGCAAACACTAAATCTACCCCAAGTTGTTCTAATTGTTCACAATCCTGTTCAAAAGTGCGGGGATAAGTTGCAAAATCTTCCGTTGGGCCAAATTGGAGTGGATTTACAAAAATACTCACAACTACTTTTTCTGCAACTGATTTAGCCTTCGCAACTAAGCTAAGATGGCCAGCGTGAAGATTGCCCATAGTTGGAACTAAAGCGGTATTACCCAACTTACGCAATTTAGGAATTGAAGTGATAATTTGCATGAATTAAAATGTGTGTTCTGGTCCGGGGAAAGTACCGTTTTTAACCGCTTCGATAAATGCTTCAATAGCTGTTGATATAGAACCTGTTGTCTGGAGAAAATCTTTGGAAAACGATGGTTTTTTGCCAATGGTAATTCCCAACATATCATATAGAACCAACACTTGACCATCGCAGTCTTTACCAGCTCCTATACCGATGGTAGGAATTCTTAATGACGTTGTTATTTCTGCTGCCAAATCCCCCGGCACACATTCTAACACTATTAAAGATGCACCTGCTGACTGTAATAATAAAGCTTCTTCTCGTAACAATTGAGCTTCTATTTCATCACGGCCTTGTACTCGATAACCACCTAATTTATATACAGATTGAGGAGTAAGACCTAAATGTCCACAAACTGGAATGCCACGTTCAACTAACATTTCAATCGTTTCTGCTGCCCATGCTCCTTCCAATTTGACCATTTCAGCCTTACCTTCTCGCATTAAACGAGCTGCTGTTTCAAAAGCAATTTCTGGAGTAGAATAGGTCATGAATGGCATGTCAGCAATTAGGAGAGCTTTTTGTTTTCCACGAGCTACCAATTGACAGTGATAAATCATGTCGTCCAAAGTTACTGGTACCGTGCTATTTTGGCCTTGAACAACCATTCCTAGGGAATCACCAACCAATAAAATATCAATTCCAGCTTGGTCAATTAAACTAGAAAAACTAGCATCATAGGCAGTTAAACAGGTGATTTTTTCCCCGTTTTGTTTGAGTTTATCTAATTTTGTCATATTAATTATACAGATAATTTTGTTAGGAATATAACCAAAGAATATTTTTCCAGCTAAGTAAATAGGTATTTAGTATCTAAAATACTTACCATTTTTTTTTCAATCAGAATGAACCCTAAATCTATTATTAATGGCAGTTTCAAGTCTCTAACAATCTTGCCATCATTTCCACAAAATTACAAGGACGAGTTCGATAATCTAACTGAGCTTGGATAATTTTATCCCAACCAGTTCGACACGCACCAGAAGAACCAGGCAAACAAAAAATATAGGTACCATTGGCAACACCAGCTACGGCTCGAGACTGCAAAGTTGAAGTTCCAATTTCTTCGTATGATACAGTTCTAAATAATTCCCCAAAGCCATCCAAAGGTTTATCCAATAATGGTTGAATAGCTTCTGGAGTACAATCTCTACCAGTAACTCCTGTACCACCAGTGGTTATAATTACCTGAATATTTAAATCAGCAATCCATTTAGAAACTATTGCTCGCATTTGGTAAATATCATCTGGAACAATAATTTTTTCTGCCAAGTTATGCCCCACCCCAGTCAAACGTTCTACCAAAGTTTTGCCAGAGGTATCAGTTTTTTCAGTGCGGCTATCTGAAACTGTGAGAATTGCAATATTAATAGGGATAAAATTTCTATTAGACATATTTAAGATTCCGATTTTACAATGGTTCAAATAATTATTAGTAAGTAGAAGAGATTAAAGCAAGAACTAAATCTGTGAGATAATTTAAGTAGGTACAAATTTATAAATTTCAGAAAGGGTTCTCATGGATATATTAAAAACTATTTTAGACTTAATGTCTAGCGGAGGCATTGGACAACGTTGGGTTAAAATATCATTGGCAACGGGTTGTAGTGGGTATAATCAATGATTTGTATTGTTCAGTATCTAAAATAGGGATTTTTCTAAGATAGCTTTTAACTTCAATGGTTTGGACAGTTTTTATAACTATTTATTATTAAAATATTTTTTATTTTCACGACAAAACTATAAAATAATTCAATTTCAATGAGTTAATTTTTAACTTGGGTCTATTTTTTAAAAACTGTCCGAACTATTGATTTAAGTAATCCAACTCTATTTAACATTTTGCTTGAAAGAAATACCTTAGTCAACTAAACTAGATAGTAATTAGCTAACTGATGTTACGTAAAAAAATAATTAACCTTCCCAACCCATTAGATAAGAATGAATTAAGAGAGATTAAGAATTAGTGCATAACATCAGTTATGCTAATCTAAAACTTGAGTTTTTAAAGTATTTAATAAGGAGTAACATTATGAAATATTTAACTTTATTATTTTTAATAGTATTTAATACCAGTTTATATGCAGAAATTATATTAGATAATACATTTAATAATGGTAGTGGAATTTTAGAAGGTCCAGATTACGCAATTGGAGCGGAATTAGGGCAACAACATGGCAACAATTTATTTCACAGTTTTGCCCAATTTAATCTAAATATGGATGAAAGAGCTACGTTTTCTGGCCCTGATAACATCAATAACATTATAAGCCGAGTTACTGGTGGTTCAAGGTCTAACATTGACGGGATATTAACTAGCACAATTCTCAACGCTGATTTTTACTTTATTAATCCAGCTGGTATAGTATTTGGCCCCAATGCTATTTTAGATGTGCAAGGTTCCTTCCATGCTAGTAGTGCTGATACTTTACGTTTACAAGATGGTGGTCAATTTAATGCTACCAATCCGCAAAATAGTAATTTGACAGTTGCTCCAGTAGAAAGTTTTGGTTTTTTAAGCGACTTTCCAGCCCCATTATTAGTTGAAAATACCATTGTGATTCCTGCTGGTAAAACTCTTTCACTGATTGGTGGAGATATAAACATTAATGGCAGTGGAATCACAGCTCCAGCCGGCAGAATTAATCTTGTTAGCGTTACAAGTAGGGATGACATTTCTTTATCATTACCATTACCTAGACAAGCAGGCAACATTAATATAGGAAATTCAGTAGTTAGCGTAAGTGGTGGCCTTGGTTCAGGCGGTATTTTTATCCGAGCTGGTAAATTGCTGCTAGAAAATAGCATTATAGCGGCTAATACTAATGATACCAATGATGCTGGTACGATTGATGTCCAAGCCGATGAATTGATAGCTACTAAAACAGGTCGCTTTATGAGTTCTGCTGTATCATCTGGTAATGGTGGTAATATTACTCTTAAAGTTAAAGGACTTACCGAATTTTCCGGGGATAAAGTTCAAGCTAATGGCTCTATTGTTACTTCAGGGATCAACACTTCCTCAAGCGGTAGTGGTAATGCTGGTAGCGTCAATATAGAAACCGGAAATTTAAAATTAACCAATGCTGCTTCTATGAATGCTACTGTATATAGTTCTGGCCAAGGTGGTAACATTAACATTAAAGCTACTGATAATATTGTTCTTTCTGGCACTGGAAGTTTAAACCAAGGAAGTTCTATTGCGGCAAATACTAGGGGTAAAATTCAAGCTGCTGGTAGTGGTGGAGCAATTAGGTTAGAAGCTAATAATATCCAACTTAATGATGGAGCCTTGATTGGTTCAAATGCAATTGGAACTGGTCAAGGAGGAAGAATTGAACTACAAGCTAATAGTATTACTTTGGCTGGTACTGATAAACGAGGGGTTAATAGTGGAATTTCAAGCCGGACTTATAGTGTTGGTGATGGTGGCACAATTTCCTTAACAGCCAAGCAATTAAATGTTTTAAATGGCACAAATATTACTGCTGATAGTCGTGGAACTGGTAAAGGTGGTAATATTAATATTCAGTCCAGTGGCACAGTAAAACTTGCAGGTTTAGATAGTTCTAGCTACGGTAGTCTTATAAGTGCAAATTCTCAAGGTGGAACTGCAAATGCTGGTAATGGCGGTATAATTATAGTATCAGCTAAAAATTTACAATTAACAGATGGGGCTCAGATAGGAACTAGCACTCTTGGAGCAGGCCAAGGTGGAATAATTAAAATTGATGTAGAAACAGCTAAATTTTCTGGTAAGGATCAGAGCGAAGGTGCTTATCCTAGTGGTATTTTTACTGAATCTTCAACTGTTGGGGATGCTGGAACTATTGAATTAAAAGCTGGGAGTTTAAAATTAGATGCTGAAGCCTTAATAGCTGCTAAAACTTTTGGAACTGGCAGTGGTGGTAATATAACTGTCCAAGCTGATATTTTACGTTTAAGTGGCAATAGTCTTATTACTGCTCGTAGCGAAAGTTCTGGTAGTGCTGGTCAAATTAGCTTGGAAATTGGTAATAAACTGTATATAACGGATAGTCTATTGGAAACATCAGCTTTAAACTCTGATGGTGGTAATATAATTATTAATTCACCGGGTTATGTTTATCTTGCTAATAGCCAGATTTCTACTAGTGTTAATGAAGATTTTGGGAGTGGTGGTAATATTTATGCTAATCCAGAATTTATTATATTAGATTCCGCAACAATTTTTGCTAAAGCTAAAAAAGGTCAGGGTGGTAATATTAATGTATTCACGACTGGTATCTATAACTTTGATAATATACCAATAGCAAATGTTATAAATGCCTCTTCAGAGTTTGGATTAGATGGGATTATAACTATTGATACTCCAGATGAAAATTCGGCTGAAAGTTTGTATGCTATGTCAACTAATTTTTTTGATGCAAGTGGATTGCTTGATACTCCATGTGGTCAACGTATTGCCACTAACTTAAGTAGTTTTACCGTTAAACTTAGTGAAGGAGCACCATCATCATTCACTGATTTATTGCCAAGCGGCCCATTATTAGCCGAACAATTGGATATGAAAGCTCAAATTTCAATGAATTGGACTCCTCCAACCAATATATACAAAGTTAAATCTTCTTGCTCTTTATTTAATAAACAGTTGATGATTTAAATTTGAGGCTGGATTATTCATAGTACAGCCATTAAAGGCAAAGGATTGCACCTACGCCACGATTTGTAGGGGTAATCCCTTGTGGTTACCCAAATCCTTAAAGCTAACGTGGTTTAATACTACCCATATCTAAATCAAAGGTAAAGCTACCGGTTTGTTGTTGCATTTTGATGTCGTAAATGGTTTTTCCGCCAAATGGGTCGGAAACAGCAACGCATGGTACGTGTAGTTGGCCGTTTAGGTAGTCTGCTGTGCAATCTCCACTGACAGGAGTATCACTACTAGTTATGCCACAAGATGTTGGATTACTGATACATGCTTGTTTTCCAGCGTTAAAACCATCATCATAACCATTTCCAGTTGGTGTAAGAATAGTATCAGTATTATTACCATTTAGATTATCACCTTTCATGGAGTAAATTCTAACATTAGTGTCAATTTCGCTAATTAACATTTCAGTAAAAATTGCATTAGGTTGTTCTAAAATATATGATTGAAAAAACGCACTGCTGATGGTATTGGAAAAACCTTGGATACCCTTGCACACTTAGTGAACGAGGTATTCTAGATTATGTTAAAAAGCGAAAAATCAGTGGCAGTACTCGTAGTGTGAACGAAAATGCCGAGATTGCCAGCTTGAAAAAAACTTGTCGAAAACATGGTATATTGGCATTATCTTCAAGATCGAATATCGGGAACTGCACAAATCCCTCAAATACCTGAACTCATTCTTCAGGCTTCTACCTGTGGATAATGAGAAGTTACGATAATCCTGTTAATCATTTAATCCTGCATAATCTTGTTCAAAAATTGCTACAGAATTATCAAAACAACCAACATTATACAATGTAGTAACCTGTCCAACTTTAGTCCTTAATATTCCATTCACCAAAGTCTTCCAATC
>DAOUSR010000071.1 GCA_030627125.1 Thioploca sp. | reverse complement strand
CACACATTATCATTATTAATAATGTCTGGTCAGTATTCCTTTGGCTTTACGTGGGTCTTTCTGCTAAGTAACTTACTAAATTTTTCATCGATTCATTAGGTTAGTTTTATTCGCTTTATAATACCATGTTTTTCTTTTATATACTTTGATGTAGCCCTCGTCAGGTAGGGTAACGATAAAAGTAAGTTACCTCTACACGACTTACGAGTTACAAATTTTTAAGCCATGTAGGATCGGTACAGCAAAGCGTAACTGGATTCCAATGGAAATATGGTTCGAGCCAGAAAAATTAGTCATCTTCATCCAAGGATAAATATGGTTCTACCATTAAATTTAGATTTCTAACAGTTAATTCCTCCATTATCTCATTTGTAATGTTAAAATCTGCATTCATTTGATCGGTATAACCTATTAATCTCACTGCTACTTCATAATTTGAATTTAGTTTCTGCCATATACTATTGGATTTTGGCAAATTCCTAATCCATTTAAGAAAATGGGTAGTTTCAAACTCATCCTCTGTTAACTTTATTTCCCCTGAATCTAATATCCACGCACCTGTTTTCCTATACTGGCTTCCACTCGGAGTTTCAGCGTCTTTCTTATATGATTTGGTTGGTTCTAATCCAATAAGATTAGAAATCTCATCGGGTATTAGAGAATCTCCAGTAATTAATAATATGAAAAATACTCTATCGAACGAACCTCCAATTCTTGCTAATAAGCCCAAATTATGTAATTTATTCATTATATTTATTGTATATTGATATCTAGTTTCCAATCTTTGCTTACAATATTTAAATTGCTTCTCAAGACTAGAAACCAGAAAAATTAAGAACTAAACAATCCAGAAAATCCCATGAAAGCTAAAGATAAAATACCCGCAATAATCATACTCATAGCAGTCCCTCTAACCACTTGAGGAATGCCAGATAGCTCGTTCTCCTCACGCAGACCAGCCATCAATACTAGTGCTAAAGTAAAACCACCACCAGCTCCTAACGCAAAGATAATTCCTTCTAACAGACTATAACCACGATTAGTTGCAAAAATAGCAAAGCCAAGAATTGCACAATTGGTAGTAATTAACGGCAAATAAATCCCCAACGCTTTAAATAAAGCCGGGCTGAATTTTTTAATTGCCATTTCCACAAACTGCACGGTGCTGGCAACAACCACAATAAAACTAATTAATCTTAAATATGGAGCATATATCAATATATAAGTGTTTAAAAACCAAGTACAAATAGCGGTTATTAACATTACAAAAGTACTTGCCATGCCTAACCTAACTGCGGTTTCTAATCTCCCAGAAACTCCAAAAAATGGACATAGACCAAGGAAATAGGAAAATACAAAATTATTTACCAATAGAGAACTAATAAATATCCAAACTAGATTATCCATTAGTTAATTCCTTAGTTGCTAACTGTTCCACCAGATTATCTTTTTTCTGTTTTACCCAATTGAAAAACAATAAAATTAATCCTAACATGATAAAACCTCCTGGTGGTAATAACATTACAACCCAAGGTTCAAAATTAGGCCCAAATAACGATATTCCAAACAGAGAACCACTGCCTAAAATTTCTCGTAAGCCACCTAAAATAAATAACGCCAATATAAATCCTATCGCCACTCCAAGCGCATCAGCTATAGCGCGCCCCACACTATGTTTGGAAGCAAAAGCTTCTTGCCGGCCTAAAATCATGCAGTTGACTACGATTAATGGTACAAAAGCTCCTAATTCTTTATGCACTATTGGCACAAGAGCTTGTAAGGTATAATCTGCTACGGTTACAAAGGTTGCTATAATAATGATGTAACAAGAGATACGGATTTGTCTAGGAATTAAATTTCTAAACAAAGATACTAGAGTGCTGGAACCGACTAATACAAAAAAAGTTGCTAATCCCATTGCAATAGCATTAATTGCCGAATTAGTAACTGCTAACATCGGACATAAACCCAATACATGTACAAATACTGGGTTTTCTTTCCAAATTCCTTTTAAAAATTCATCAGAAGTTGATTGCATATTTAGATACTATATAGATTATTCAACTCAAAACTACCGAATCAAATGATATTTGTCAACTTAATTTAACTGAAAATTAATTCTAATATAATAGAACTTACGCATTGATAAATCCCCAAAAACATTATATTTAATAAATTCAGATCGAAACAAGACGGTTTCTGAAATTATATTATCTAACGTTAATTTTTCCCAAATTGGAGTCCAATACTTGGATTTTTAACCAGTTTAGCTAATGTATATGACTGTTGGTGATTAAATCTTCTATCTTAGTTTTTAATTCTAAATTACTAATTTTTAATGTATTTCTTAAAAATCGTTGGCGTTGTAACAAGTTTACATTTAATTGAGTTTTTATACGGATTAAAACTTCTTCCAACTGAAAGGGTTTAGTAATATAATCAACAGCACCTAATTTAAAACCTTTAATTTTATCATTAATGTCAGTTAAAGCACTCATAAAAATAACTGGAATTTCTTTAGTTTTTTTATCTAATTTAAGTAATTCACAGGTAGCAAACCCGTCAATACCAGGCATCATTATATCTAATAAAATTAAATGTGGTTGCTCTTCTTTGGCCATTTCTACACCTTCTTCACCACATTCAGCGACCAGTACTGTAAACAGGTTATTTCTAGCTAACATAATCGATAATATCTGTACATTTAACACAGTATCATCAATAATTAAAACTTTAAATTTTTCTGGGACTGTCATACTGACGATACTGTTACAATTATTAAAATACATTTGTGCAGCAGTATCATTAGCATCTGTAGCAATAACTTGTCTAAACAGATTACGAGCTTTAATAAATTCTTCTTGATGAAAATATTCACAACCTGCTTCAAAATTTGTGAGTGTGGCTATTTTCTGCTCAAAATTTAAGGTTGAGTTAATATCAAATACTTCGTAAACAGTTACAGCTTTAGTTTTACCTTTAACCGTAACTCGATCAATAATACGAATATTATAGTTAGAGGTATGTAATAGTTGTTGATAAGTTTGTTCTGTTATTAGCATGGAAGTATTATAAACTTTATTTAAACCTTCAACTCGGGAAGCTAAATTAACCGAATCAGAAATTACCGTCCCATCCATGCGATTTTTACCTCCAACTGTGCCAAGCATTAAAGAACCAGTATGGATTCCAACTCCTATATTAATAACCGGTCGTCCCGGACGGCCTCTAGTAAGGTTATATTCTGCCAATATTTTTAGCATTTCAAGTGCTGCTTGTACTGCATCATCAGCATTAGTTGGAAATAAAGCCATTATTCCATCGCCAATATATTTATCGATAAAGCCATTATATTTATCAATAATTGGCTCCATTTGGCTTAAATAAGCATTGATAAATTTAAAGTTTTCTTTTGGGGACATGTTTTCTGATAAAGTAGTAAAATCACGAATATCAGCAAACATAATCGTCATTTCTTTATCAATACAAACTCCTAATTTAATTTGATCAACGTCTTTAACATTTAGTAGGTTAAGAAATTTAGCGGGTACGAATTTATGAAAAGTTTTGACTCTTCTTTCTAATTCTTGATTTTTAAATGCTATTTGTTGTTCTTGAAAATAACTCTTGACAGCTTCAGAAATAGTTAAAATTAAGTCTTCAGTATCCCAAGGTTTGGCGATATACCGATATAAATTAGCATATTTAATTGCATTACCAACTGCATTGATATCAGCTTGGCCAGTCAACAGAATTTTAAGGGTTGTCGGTGATATAGCATGGATACGTTTTAATAATTCATCACCCTTAATATTTGGCATGATGTAATCAGAAATGATCAATGGTAATTCGTATCTATCTTGCAACAATTCTTCAACCAAATCTATAGCCTCTTCACCGCCTTCAGCCGTTTCAATTAAATATTGAGCACCAAAAGCGGTTTTAAGCTCTATTTTCAAACTATCAAGTATAGTTGGTTCATCATCAACACAGAGAATAACGATATGGCTCATAATTTTACTAATGAGATAGAAATGAGATTTTACTTATATTTTAACATAATAACCTTAAAGTTTTACATATTTTAGGTTAGACTTCAGGGCCACCGCATTAAAATTATAATCCAAACACGAGTTTAGCCCTGTAATCATCACTCCAAATAGCCTTACGGCGTTTCTTAGCAAGGCTACGAGAAGAGTAGTATCAAGGTCAAAAATTCCTTTTGCGTATTAGCGTTTTCGTGAAAAATGACATCTAGTCACCAATGTAATTTATGCTCTGTATCCCAATGTTCTCATACTTATAAAAAATTTAACTTTAGCAGATATTGAACATAGAAAGTAACGTTGCGTTTCTATACGTCCATGTCCTCTATTTCTTCTAAAAAATCATATTTTACGTTAGTATATTCATTTAGTTTGTGCTATAGTGAAAAAGTCTTTAACCGTTTCGTGTAAAGGGTGTGGCCGAGATATAATGTTTAATAAGCTTGGTCAATTCCTCCAAACAGATTGCCACCGATTAGAGTTTGTACTAAATGCACGTAAACTTAAAACAATTTTAGTTTTCCAACACACTCCAGAATTATATAAACGTTGTTTTATCAGTTAATTCTTTTTAGCTTTTATCAATGCGTAATATTAAGAAAGGTTTAAAAATCTTGCAATTAGTTAATTCACGCATTTTAATGCCTAATAAAAGTTAGTATTTCAAAACAATGAATATAAAAAACAGTACTTTACTAATTATAGATGACGTACCAGCTAATTTAATGATGGTATGTACTTTTTTAAACAATACCGGATTCAATGTAAATATTGCCGAAAGTGGTGAAGATGCCCTTGAACAAATGGACTATACAATTCCGGATCTGATTTTATTGGATATTATGATGCCGGGAATCAATGGTTTTGAAACTTGTCGCCGTCTGAAAGAAAATGAGATTACAAAAGATATTCCCGTAATTTTTATGACAGCTTTATCTGATACGGTGGATAAAATAAAAGGTTTTGAGATTGGAACGGTTGATTATGTTACTAAACCAGTACAACAGGAAGAATTATTAGCTCGTATTACTACCCATTTAACTTTAAGAACTCAGCATAAAATTCTTGAGCAACAAAATAGTGAATTAGAGGCTTTTGCTCATACTGTTGCCCACGATCTTAAGAATCCACTTGGCGGAATTATTAGTTTAAGTAGTCTACTCCTAGAAAAATTTGATGACTGGCCTAAATCCCGTACTCATGAAACTTTATAAGTAATTGATATGGCTAGTAATAAAATGTTATCTATTATTAATTCTTTACTCTTACTATCCAGTACTCGCAGCCAATCTGTAGTAATGCAACCAATAGATATGGAACGGATTGTTACAGATATTCAACAAACTATGGGGTCTTTAATAAAAGAATATAATGGCCAAATAATAGCACCGACAACTTGGCCTAAGGTAAAAGGTCATGCTGATTGGATTAGGGAAGTTTGGGCTAACTATATTGATAATGGCTTAAAATATGGTGGTAAATCTCCACAGTTGGAATTAGGAGCAACTCCGGAAAATAATGGCTATGTGCGTTTTTGGGTACGTGATAAAGGTCTTGGAATTTCCACTGAGGAACAAAAACATTTATTTATACCTTTTAACCGGATTAATCAAATTTGCATAGAAGGGCATGGATTAGGTTTGTCTATTAGTAAAAAATTGGTTAACATGATGGGTGGAGAACTATATGCTAAGAGTGTTTTAGGCCAAGGAACCACATTTTGGACTGATTTACAACTGCCAGAAGCTACTAATATTCTTTCTATCTAATTCAACCAATAGAGTAATCAAAGCTCTGAAAGGGCCCAACAAAAAGATTTTATTGGTAGATGATCATTATGAAAATCGTTTAGTTTTAAATCATTTTCTAACCAAAATAGGCTTCCAAGTTGCAGAAGCTACTGATGGGTCAAGCTGGAATAGAGATGGCTATCACATGGCAACCAGATTGCATTATTATGAATTTAGGTATGCCAGTTATGGGTGGCATTGAAGCTACTCTAAAAATCCGTCAATTGGAACAACCAGTCGTGATTATTACAGCTTCAGCTAGTGCTTTTGAGCAAGATCGATAAAAAAGTTTAACTGCTGGTTGCAATGATTTTATTACTAAACCTATAGATTTTAATATAATGTTGCAAAAGTTAGAACGACATTTGAAATTAACGTGGATATATGAACAGTCTAAACCAGAAATATCTCCCGATCAACCAATAATAATCCCACCAGCAGCAGAAATAAAAAAAATATTTGATTTTGCTATGCAAGGTAATATAACTGGTATTATTAGACAAACTCGACAATTGGAAGAAGATGACCAATATAAACCTTTTGCTCATAAATTGCGATTGTTGGCAAATGAATTTAAGGTACGAAAAATTCGTGAGTTTATTAAACCTTATGTGGATAAATTATGAATATAAATATTTTAACCGAAAAACTAAAGATTCTTAAAGAGCGTCCAGCCGCTTTTATACCCGCAATAGAAGCAATCCATGACTGGTTATTACAATCTTCTGCTGCTCCGTTCCAACAACGTATCTCGCCAGTAGATATAAACTTCCCCCTTAATAAAGTAGTGCCAGAATTGTTACATGGAGTTCCTATTGGCTTGTTTGATTTAAATTGGGAAGTACATTGTCCACAATGCCATGCTATAACTCAAGAATACCAGAGTTTATCACAAGCTGCTGGAAATGCTTATTGTGAAAATTGTAGAGCAGAATTTGAAGCTGATTTTGCCAAATGGGTGAATGTAACTTTTTCACTTAATAAAGAAATTGATAAGCGAGAACCTCTTTTAAGCTGTGAATTACCGGATGAAACTGAAATTTTCCTACGTTTGAAAGTAGAACCAACCGAAACCAAATCAGCCATCATGAATCTTTCAGATGTTGATTCTTACCGTTATATTTGTCCGCTTACTAAATCCCAAGGAATATTAACCATTTCTGGAGCTAAAACTGATGTTTTACAAGAATTTTCACTAGAACAATTGGCTAATAATAAATTCAATTTAGCTAAATTACAAGCTCATCCCGGTCGAATTAAAATTAACCTAACTAATTCAGCAAAGATTATGGCTGGTTTGGTAATTTTTAAAGATGCCTTACCTCAACATCCTTTACCACCACGTTTATCTGGCTTAGAGCTAATTCATTATCCAGAATTTCATACATTGTTTGGGGAGCAAATTTTATCTAGCCGTGAGCAAATGAAAGTAGCTGCGGTAACCACTTTATTTACCGATATTACTGGTTCAACGGAAATGTATGAAAGGCTTGGTGATATAGTAGCTTATAACGTTGTTCGTGATCATTTTGATATTTTATTTACCCATATTGAACAACAAGGCGGTACGGTTCTTAAAACTATTGGTGATGCAGTAATGGCTTCGTTTATTAGTAATGAGGCTGCTCTTATTAGTATTATTAATGCATTAGAAGCATTTGAGCAATATAATACTACTCAACATATTGATCGACATATTAATATTAAAACTGGTATTCACCGAGGTCAAGCTATCTTAGTCAACCTTAATGAGCGACTAGATTATTTTGGTTCTACTATCAATAAAGCGGCTCGAATTCAAGCAGTTGCTAGTAGTGGGGAAATTTGCTTTTCAGAACAGGTTTATCAAGATAGCAAGTTTATCCAAACCATGAAAAAATTCGGAATAGAAAATGTGACTCGACATTCGGTTAATCTTAAAGGAATTGATGGCTTGCAGACAATTTATAAAGCGGTCACTATGTTTAATAAAAATACTTTACTCTAACTAATATATTGTAATTATGGAATACTTATTTTGAGTTTGATTAAGCAACTGGGTATTCCTAAACAATGGAAATTCTGGGGAAATTCTGGGAAATTCTGGGGGACACAATACTTAATTAATAATATGGCAAAAACTATGGCAAGATTAGCAAGAGTTATTTTACCGGGATATCCTCACCATATCACCCAGCGTGGTAATCGTCGTCAGGATGTTTTGTGAAGGTGATTACCAATATTATCTTGAATTACTTCAAGTGTTATGTAAACAAGAAAAGGTAGAAATTTGGGCATACTGTTTGATGGGCAATCACGTTCACTTGATTTTGAAACCAAATAAGGCATCAAATCTAAGTAGAGCAATTGGTGAGACCCATAGACATTATACTCGTATGATTAACTTTCGGGAAAAATGGCGTGGGTATTTATGGCAAGGGCGTTTTGCTTCGTTTCCAATGGATGAACAATGGTTACTGAAGGCAGTAGCTTATGTTGAGCTAAATCCAGTTAAAGCTAAAATGGTTGACAATGTTTGGGATTACCAATGGAGTAGTGTTCATGCCCATCTTTTGGGTAATGACCCTCTTGGCATTGTTGATGTTGATAAGTTACTGAGTTTAATTGGAGATTGGAAAGAATATTTGCTGGAAGCTCAAAAGTATAATAGCATAGAATTTGAAGAACATGAGCGAACTGGTAGGCCATTAGGAGATGAAGCTTTCATTGAAAAAGCAGGACAATTGCTAGAACGTGATTTAAAAAAGAAAAAACCGGGACCAAAGCCACGAAATAATTAAGTATTGTGTCCCCAGAATTACCCAGAATTACCAGAATTACCAGAATTAAGAATTAGTTTGATAAATTAAACAGTGGTAAATCACCAGACTTACGTGCAACTTTTATCACCGAAGCTTCTTATCCTCTAAAATTAAAGATTTATAAACAGAAAGATAGCTATTGAATGTATATTGATTTATAATTATTTACTAAACTAGCTACTACTTAAATTTATGATATTAATGCTTTTTGTAGCTTATTTTTCTAATTTGAAAGTTAATAGTGGGATAGGTTCGTGAAAATAAATGGATGGTTGATAATCATATTAATTTTAGCTTTCATCATGTTAAATTATATCGCATGGTCTAATGCTTACTCAATGATGTATTTTTCTACAGGTATAAGGACTTCAAATCTAGCCTCATACATCAGATAGAACGATACTCAAATATAATTTTGAATAATGGATAAATATTTAATTATAACAGTATGTTGCTTGCTTTCAATCCTAGGGTTTTTTATCGCACAAACATTGGAACAACAGCATCTCAATGCCGAATTTACCAAAAATTCTCGAAACAACACAGAAATAATCCAGAAGAATATTCAACATATTCTTGCTATTATACCAACACTAGCTCCATTATATAAAGCTAATTATTCTCATACTAGTTTATTAAAATTCCATTCCGATACTCTATTAGTAAATTGGTTACCTAAAATTACTCATTCTGAAAGAGATAAATTTGAAGCAGAATATTCGCAAATACTAGAACAAGATAAGGCTGGCAATATAATACCTGCTACAACCCGAGAAAATTATTTTCCTCTATTATATCAATTAGATGATTATCCATTAGGCCTTGATCTTGGTTCAGAAATCAGCTCAATGAATCCACTTGATACTGATAACATATTAACTCATTTAGTCAATAATTCTCAATATCATCTTTTTTATCCAGTGTATAAATTACAACAACTACAAGGATTTATCTTAGGAATTTTATATATAAAACCAGTTTTGAAGAATATATTATCCCTTAACATCAACATTCAATTGCTGGATGAATCCTCTCAACATATTTTATACACCTCAAATATTAATTCTCAATCAACTGTATCAGTTAAAGAAAAATTAAATATAGCTGGATTGAATTGGAATATTATATACAATTCAACTGCTAAATCATTCATATTACCTTTAGTTATATTATTAGGAGGATTTTTATGTACATTTCTCATAATACTTTATACAACTAAATCAATAAAATATGGAAAATATTTACAAAATATGAGAGAAGAGCATTCTCAAATTGATATGGCACTTAGATTAGCAGAAGAAGATTTAATAGAATATAGCCTTGCATTAGAAATTCAAGTTGTTCAAAGGACGCATGAATTAAAACAACAAAATAAACTATTTCAACAAGAAATTTATGAACGGGAATATATTGAAGATATGTTACGTGAAAAAGAAGAATTTTTACGTTTAGTTATCAATAATATTCCTCAATTGGTATTCTGGAAAGATATTAATGGTGTATATTTAGGCTGTAATAAAGTTTTTGAGAAGTTCTTTGCAGTAGACATAATTGGCAAAACTGATTTTGATTTGATTCCTGAACAAGCCAAACATTTGTCTAAGATTGAAAATAAAATTATGGCAAATAATACCCCAATATATCATTTAGTTGAAACAATATCGCAGAATAATAAGAAACGTTGGATAGAAACTAATAAAATTCCTCTACACGATACTAATGGAAAGGTTATCGGCATTTTAGGTACTAGTGAAGATATTACGGAACGTCAAGAATATAAACAAACTTTAGAGCTTGAAGTTGCTGACAGAACACGGGATTTACGCAAACAAGAAGCATTTTTACGCCTCATTATAGATAATATACCCCAATTTATTTTTTGGAAAGATATAAATTCAATATTTTTAGGTTGTAATCAACGAGTTGCACAATTTACTCAATTAAAAAATCACAATGAAATAATTGGTAAAACTGATTTTGATTTAGTCTGGAAAACTCAAGCCAAGTATTTTCAACAAAAAGATCAGCAAGTAATGCACATGAATACTCCAGAATATCATGTTATTGAACAAATTCTACTTCCAGATGGTTCTATATTTTGGGGTGAAACGAATCGAATTCCTTTACATGATGATAGTGGTATAGTAGTTGGCATTTTAGGCACAATGGAAGATATTAGTGGTCGTAAACAAACTGAAGATGCTTTAAAGCGAGCCAATGAAAGAGTAACAACCGTATTGGATAGTCTTAATTCTGCGGTGTATGTTTCTGATATGCAAACTTATCAAGTTTTGTTTGTAAATAAATATACACAAAAGAAATTTGGTAAAGGTGATGTAGTTGGTAAAACTTGTTGGCAAACAATCTATACCGATCAAAAAAGCCCTTGTAGTTTTTGTACCAATAACCGACTAATTAATAAAAATGGTCATGCTACTGAGGTTTATAACTGGGAGTTTCAAGATCATACTAATAATCGCTGGTTTCATATTCAAGATCGAGCTATATCTTGGGATGATGGGCGTTTAGTGCGGCTATCCGTACTTACAGACATTACTCCACGTAAAAGAGCCTTGGAAGCATTAAGAGAACGAGAAATTCATCTAAATGCTATTTTTGATAATGCGGCGGCTGGTATTGTACTAGCTGATATTAATGGTTATTTCCATCATTGCAATACTAAATGGTTGGATATGACTGGTTATAATGCTGAGGAGATGACTAAGTTTACTTACCTTGACATAACTCATCCTGAAGATATTAACATCAGCAAAAGACATTATGAACCACTTACGGTAAATGCAATTGATAGCTATCATATTGAGAAACGTTTTTTAAGAAAAAATGGCAGTTTTTTTTGGGCTGATGTATCAATGACCGTGATTCGTAATCATAAAGGCCTATTTAAATCAGTGATTGGAGTTATCGTTGATATTACTGAACGGAAGAAAGCCGAGGATAATTTACGGGCTAGTGAAGCACGTTATCGTGGTGTAGTGGAAGATCAAAGTGAATTAATTTGCCGTTTTTTACCAGATACTACTTTAACTTTTGTAAATGATGCTTACTGCCGTTATTTTGGAGTCAAACGTAAAGAAATTTTAGGCCAAACATTTTTAAAACTCCTGCCAGAAGAAGTACATGAGCTAGTATTCGATAACTTACAATTACTCACTAGTAAACAAAAATCAACTGTTGTATACGAATATTCCTTTACTGATAATGGCAATGTATGTTGGCAACAACGGTCGGATCGAGCTATTTGTAATGATATGGGCCAAGTTGTTGAGCTACAATCGGTTGAAAGTGATATTACTCAACGTAAACTGGCAGAAACAAAATTACAAGCAGCTAAAGAAGCGGCTGAAGCAGCTAATCGGGCGAAGAGTGCTTTTTTAGCTAATATGAGTCACGAGTTGCGTACTCCTCTCAATGCTATCTTAGGCTATACGCAAATTTTTAACCGGGATAATGCTTTAAGTGATAAACATAAAGATGGGCTAAAGATTATTGAACGTAGTGGTAATTACTTGCTGACTTTAATCAATGACATTTTAGATTTATCCAAAATAGAAGCTGGCAAGATTGAGCTTCAGCTCGCAGATTTTAATTTTAATCAATTTATTCAATGTATTACTGAAATATTTCAAATTCAAGCTCAACAAAAAGGTATTATATTTACTTATCAACCAATTTCGGTATTACCGGTTTGGATTCATGCTGATGAGAAAAGGCTACGGCAGATTATAATAAACTTGTTGGGCAATGCGATTAAGTTCACAAAACAGGGACACGTTACTATCAAAGTTAGTTATGAAAATTCCAATATTCATTTTCAAATAGAAGACACTGGAATTGGTATTTCCAAGCATGATTTAGAGAAAATATTTTCGCCATTTCAACAGGTAGGAAATCCTAATTATCAAGCAGAAGGTACTGGATTAGGTTTATCTATTACCAAAAAATTAGTAGAAATGATGGGCGGTAAATTACAAGTAAAAAGTATATTAAATCAAGGTAGTGTTTTTTCTACGACATTATTTTTGCCAGAGGTATCAGGGTTAATTCCAACTAAACCATCTATTGCTAAAATTATTACTGGTTATGCAAATTCATGTCAATTCAAAGTGTTAATAATTGATGACATACCAGAAAATCGTTCAGTAATTACTAGCCTATTAACTCCACTTGGTTTTATAGTGTTTGAAGCCAATGACGGCCAAGAAGGATTAGAAAAAGTAAATAAATATCAACCAGATATTATTATTTTAGATTTAATGATGCCAATAATGAATGGATTTGAATTTGTTAAGTGCTTAAGACAAAAATTTACCGATATAGTTGTTATTGCAGCTTCAGCCAGCGTATTTGAACATCATCGTGATAGTAGCATAGAATCGGGTTGTGATGCTTTTTTGCCTAAACCAATTAATACTGAAGAATTGTTGAGTTATTTACAAAAATATTTACAATTAGAATGGATTTATGAAGAACCTGTTATGACGGAAAACTTAGAAGCTTTAACTATGCCATTACCAACTGAAATAGCTATTAATTTTCTGGATTTAGCCATGATGGGAGATATCAATGGAATTTTGGAACAGGCAGAACAATTAAAACAAACCGATTATCTATTTTTTGCCGAAAAAATCATTCAACTTGCAAATAATTTTGATGATGAGGAAATTTGTGAATTGGTTAAGCCATATATAGAATAGGGAATAATTTTTTGAGGTAGTCCTAAACAAAATAGTGCTAATGGTTTAAAATTATAATAAAACCAATTAATAAATCCACCACTACTTTATTTAGGACTATCAAACTGTCCGAACGATTGAATATAAGGTATAGTTAAATAATTAACCTAATAAATAAATATAATGTAAAATAATCACATTGACAAATAAACAACAAATCTTTACAATTCAATACTTATTTGGATAGGTGATAATCACAATATGCCACTTTGCTAAGTATTTTCCTTTCTATCAAAATAGAGTTATTAAAACCAGAATCTTTATTTGAATAAACTAAATATTATCATCATACTATGATATGGAAACGAAAAAACTGGCATCTTGAATAACATTTATCCTTCCATAATCTAAATCCAACCCAAATCAATTCTAAGTTTCAAGAGTTATATAAAAAATAATAGTAAAGCCAGTTATTGACAAATACTCTTTGGGAAAATTACAAATTTAATTTTTGTACAGGACAAAGTGTTAAAATTGGAAACAATTAGGAAATAAAATATGTTTCAAAATATGAAGGTAAGTACTAGATTATATACTGGTTTTGGAGTTTTTATATTTTTTATAATTATTGTTTGTATATTTGCAATTTTTCAAATTCAAACTTTATTTAAACTTACTAATACTTTATACCATCATCCATCTATTACTCATAAAGCAGTTCGGACAATTAATCTTAATGTAATCCATATCAAAAATAGTATGGAAAAGTTTGCTTATTTTTATGACAGAACTAAATTAAATAGTGTAAAAAAAGATATTGCTGTATATGAAAGAGATGTCAATCGAAATTTATCTGTGATTGAGAAACATTTTTTTGGGAATAAACAAAATATTGATCGAGTAAAAAAATTATTTAAAGATTGGAAACCTATTATAAATGAAATAATAGCCTTGTATAGAAAAAATGAGGTAAAAACGGCTCATGATAATATATTTCAAGGTGCAAATGCGGTACATGTTGCTAAATTAGAAAAAGCTTTAAATGTTTTGACTGAGTTTGCGGATATTAGTACTAAAATGAATTTAATCCAAGCTAATTCTCAAACCAAAAATATTTTATGGTTAGCAATTATGATAATAATATGCCTATTTTTGGGGGTATGGGTCATGTTTTTAATGTATCGCAAAGTAGCAACAGATGTTAGTTTAAGTTTTGAGATTGCGGATGCGATGGTAAAAGGTAATTTAAAAGATAAGATTCAATGTAAACCAAATACTAAACCTGAGAAACTATTGGAAATATTAGATAAAGCTCGTGACGAATTTAATGAACGTACCCAAACTATAACAGAAATAGAAAATCAAGTGGATGAACTGAAAGAGGTAAAGCAGGAAATAGAAGAAAATAAGAATTTAGTAGAATTACGTGAAAGAAAGGAAACCATAGAGAGACAAATTGCTATAGATACCGTACGTGCTAGCAAATCTTTGGATAATATATTTACTGGTTTCTTTCTGGAAGAAAATGCTTTGGATGCAACTCCAGAGGGCTATTCTAAAAGTGATACTCCACCTGCTAGTGGTCAACCAGAGGGTAAACACGCCCAAGATTTTTTTGGCCATTTAAAAGATGGTAATTGGTAACGTTATATAATTGATAGTCTTAATTGCGTTATAGTTGCTTTCAACAGGGAAAGGGTAGCCGGGTAGTAGATACTCTGTTACTTGTCAAGCTAAATAGTAAAATATCAAGAGATATTTGTTTTATCGATTCAGAAAAACTTGGATTTTTTCCACAAAATGTGTTTTTTATTATTCTAATTAAGAGACATTATGAAACTAAAAAATTATTTAAATTGGTTTAACAATCAGTTTGCCTAGTAATGCAGCAAATTATGTTTATGATGATCTTAATCGTCTTACCAAGGTTATTTATTCATCAGGTAAAACCATT
>DAOUSR010000064.1 GCA_030627125.1 Thioploca sp. | reverse complement strand
TATGATGTTTCTGTTCGTAGGCTCATAGTTTTGCACTTAGGCTTCCTTCTCACAAATCTTCGCAGATTTGCAATTGCCATCGGCTAGTAGTTATAATGTCTACAACATGGTAGACATTTAGGTTTTCCTACAGAGGACTTCCACCTCATTAGTTCATGCCCATGCTGGGCGTACACTTACCCTTGCTCACCGACCTATCGGCTGGAGAAGAGGGGTGTTAGGCAACTAGGAAAAAATGTTGTCCATCCATCATACGTAATATTTTTTTAAATTGGAGATTTGATTTGTTATGAAAAAGTTAGATGCAAAACTATTTTGGCTGGTAAACAATCTAAGTAATAAGAAAATTTGAGAGATAAATTGATGACAAAAGACCAAACAACAAAATCGAAAAGCATAAAATGGCTATACTCGGAACTTATCGTTCTTTTATTGCTGTCAGTTATTTCAATAACCACCTCCGGTTTTGTGAATAATAATGAGCCTGTAGGTAGCTCACATTCAGTAATTAAGAACGTCGAGTCCATAAAGCAAAAACCAAGCTTGACTCCAGAGACTGAAGTACTTGCGTATGTTGGTGGTAAAGATGATTGGAAGCTAATGCCATTAAAATATCTGGAAAAAGGGCAAGAGTTTAAGTTCGACAATCATCTCTGCTATGTAGATAAGCATGGACTAATCCGTATGAACCCGAGTGTGGATGTGAATTTTCTGTTAGAATCAGACCGCATATACGACAAAGATAACTGGAGATTTCCCGAAGCTGGAGATGTTGTTCGGTTTGTCAATAAGGACAGTAATAAGCATTTACGTCATGACCGGATGGGCACATTGGTAGCTACTGATCATTTCTTTTTTCAAGGATTACTTTATGAAGTCGTTCAAGACGAAGGAAGTACCACACATCTTTCTATTCGTAATACTGGCATTGTTCTTAGTCGCATTACCCACACGACTAAACGAAACAGCGATACACTCATTGACTTGACTATTGAAGACGAAGAAGGCATAGAATTTGTCATCAGTGGTACTCCAGAACACCCCTTCTTTATCCCAGAAGTAAATAGCTATGTTGCGATGGGAAAACTCAAGCTCGGAGCTATCCTAAAAACTGACAATGGCTCCCTTGCAACCGTCAAAGGGAGCAAAACTCATCACAGTAAAGTCACTGTCTACAATTTTGAAGTTAAAGGGACACATAATTACTTTGTTTCATCACCTGATGGTGGACCAATGGTTAATGTGCATAATGTGTGCAAGTGGGATGATGTGGTTATTGGAGAACATGCACTTCAGCCGAAACATAATTGGTCAAAAATTTTTGGTAATAATACTCCGACCCTGAGTGATATTCGTCCACATATAGATGATGTTCTAAAAAATGGAACTTGGAATAAGATAGGTGATGCAAGAGGCAAGGGAGGTAAAATAATTGGAGAAATCCTTCAAGCAGAGCATAATGGCATTTGGGTGAGGGGATTCAAAGACCTTAATGGAAAGATCATTGTCAATAATGCAGGAACACTCTAATGGAAGGCAGAATATCACACGCTCAATTCTTGATTGAATCGGCCAAATATGATGAAGCTGCCCAAATTATCCATCAAGTTATTGATGATTCAAATGCAACCATCAACGAAAGAGCTGACGCTTTTCAATTATTAGGATTGTTGGCACAAGTCAATCCTGCGTCAATTGGCAACGATAATGCTTTTTCACTTTACAAACAAGCATTAGAATTACTTCCAGATCATATTTGGTCCTTAATGGGTGTAGTTATGACATATGGGAACCATGCCCCAAACCATCAGTACTATAACGCATTCGAATCTGCGATGAATAAATTACTAAACCGCCTTGGTGAACTTGATGAAAGTGCAGCAGATGAAGTTGTAAAACGAAAAGCACTTCTAAAGCGCACTTCATCAGATTGAACTTGTAGCAATGAATAATTTTCTAAAAAGAAATGATAAATAAACACTTCAAATTTAGCTGATAAACAATAACGAATTGCTATAATGACACAAATCCCACCAAAGTTACCAAGGCTTCTTCTTTATGTAAATGCACTTTAATTTCCAAACGCTGCAATTCCTTATCGACTGTTTTAGATACCTTTAATAACCAATGCCACTTACGCTCTGCCATTTTAGACATTCCTTTTTTGTTATTGGGCAGCTTTTTTTTTATCTGGATTTCAGTCAATATATTCATCGCTACCCAATGAGCGAGAGTTTTATCTCGTAAATAACTAGCATTTTCCGCATTTTCTGCTGTTACTTTTATTATTGCTGATAGGGCAATTGCTAAAACTGCTAATGCTACTAAAACTTCTAATAGAGTAAATCCTTGATAAAATTTCATATAATATTGTTAATTATCAACTTTATCCAATCAAAAAAACTTAAATAGCACGAATCAATTTTTGAACATGTTCATTCGAGCAGCCATGACTTACAATTGCTATATCAAGACCAATATGTTTGTAAAGATTTAAGGAACGTAGAAGTGCATTTATTATCCATTCTTTCTTGTTACCAAATGCACCACCACCGATAAGTGTAAGATATATTGTATTTTTTCCACTATTCAAATGATTCAAAATACCAGCACAAATCGTTGCCTCATATGATGCTTCTAAAATAAGTTGGGCAAATTTTGACCACATTTCAGATGAATGACGAGAATATGCAACTGGCAGAGCAGAACAATAGGCTTGTGATACTGTGTGCTTGGTATCAGCAATAGTTACTTCAGTATTCCATTGAATTCCAATTCGTAACAATTTCCTAAATTCATCAATCTCAGACTCATTGGCTGACTTAAGTTTATTGGTAATTTCTATTAGTCCATCTGCAGATGTCAGAGCGTAACCGTTGGTCATTTCCCAAAGATGGTTATTTGAATTTCCAAAGGCAACTCCAATATCAGCAAGACAATCTATTTGATTATCAACTGATTGACCTATTTGTCCATTAACAGTTGCAAAATAATTTCGATAAATTGTCCCTGCACCAGCTGCAACTGCACATGCCGGCCCCTGTGTCCTATCATATTCATAAAGCTCTACTCCATGCTCAGGTGTAATATCTGGAGATACCATTTCCAGCAAATTAAACTGGGAAGCTACTTGAAACAAACATCCAACATTGTTTGCATCTAAATGAAGCTGTTGAACATTTGCTATTACTTCACGCACAGAAATTTTTCCAGGAGGAATTTTAGTAGAGCAGGAGCGATTTCTCAAGTCACCTAAGCTAGGAGTTTCTAATACACCGTGGGTAAATTCATTACCATTAATTTGAGATTTTAATCTTGTTCCATTTAAAACAATATTCTCTCGAACTTGTCGAGGAGATTTTTCTTGAAAACCGGTAAGCATTTGAAACCACATTAAAACCTCTATTAATAATAAATCAAAAAAATTATGCTATGATTTGTTGAAAAGATTTGAGCCAATTTTGAGACAGTTTGGAACTATGTTTGGCTTGTAAATCTTCTAACGATTTATAAGGACGATATTTAATAATTTTCTGAGCAGTTTTTTTACCAATGCCTTCTATAGATGTCAAATCAGAATCATTATTAATAAAGTTTAAAAAGTTATTTAGAAGAGATTCATTATTTGCTTTCGATAGTTCTGGTTTAAACGATTTTTCTGGTTCTAACTTTTTCCATAACCGTTGTACTGCAGCTCGCACTTGGGTTGGTGCAGTTCCACCAATATGATTACGAGAATTTACCGAACCTTCTAAAGTTAAAACTTCATATATATCATTTTCAATAACTGGGGAAAACTGTTGCAGAACTTCTAAGCTCAAATTATCTAAATCACAACTAGCATCAATACAATGCCGCACCGCTTTACTCACAATTTCATGAGCATCTCGAAATGCAACTCCTTTCCGTACTAAATAATCGGCTAAATCAGTCGCAGTAGTAAAACCTTGTTGAGCTGCAGTCCGCATCTGTTCTCGTTGTACTTGCATAGTCGGAATCATATCCGCATAAACTCTTAAGCAACCTTTCACCGTATCAATGGTATCAAACAATGGCTCTTTATCTTCTTGATTATCCTTGTTATACGCCAACGGTTGTGATTTCATCAAAGTCAATAAACTGGTCAAATTTCCATACACTCGGCCAGTTTTTCCACGCACCAATTCTGGTACATCTGGATTCTTTTTTTGCGGCATGATGGAAGAACCGGTACAGAAAGCATCACTTAACTCAATAAAATTAAACTGAAACGACGACCATAATATTAATTCTTCACCAAAGCGTGATAAGTGCATCATCAATAATGCTGCGTCTGCGGTAAATTCAATTGCAAAATCTCGATCACTGACAGCATCTAAAGAATTTTCTGCTACCCCAGCAAAACCAAGCAATTGAGCTGTATAATGCCGATCTATTGGATAACTAGTTCCAGCTAGAGCAGCAGCCCCAAGTGGCATAATATCAACTCTTCTTCGGCAATCTTGTAAACGTTCTTTATCCCGCAACAACATTTCACACCAAGCTAATAAGTGATGGCCAAAAATAATTGGTTGGGCACTTTGTAGATGAGTAAATCCTGGCATGATAGTGTCAGATTCTTGGTCAGCTACTGTATTTAATGCTGAAATTAATCGTATTATTTCACTACCAATTAAATCAATTTCATCTCGTAAATACAAACGAATATCGGTAGCTATTTGATCATTTCTGGAACGTCCAGTATGAAGTTTTTTACCTACTACTCCAATTTTCTGTACTAAGCGAGTTTCGATATTCATATGGACATCTTCCAATGCCGTCGACCATTTGAATTCGTCTCGCTCAATTTCTACTTGAATCTCATTTAATCCAGTTATTATTTGTTTAGATTCTGTTTTAGTTAATACACCAACTTTGGCTAACATACTGGCATGAGCAATTGAACCAGTGATATCGTATTTATACAAACGTTGGTCAAAGGCAACCGAAGCAGTGAATGTCTCAACAAAGCTGTCAGTGGTAGCAGTAAAACGACCACTCCAAGGTTTTTCTGTCATAATTAGTTAAATTATCTCGTTTCTAACAAATAATTAGATTAAAATCAAATAATTTCTTCATTCTAAATTTTAAAAATTCTTCCATAAAAAATATCTGGCGTGCAAGATTCATCTTTCATTGAGTTCAAACTAATATGAAAAATAAGGAAAAGATTAACAGGTGGTAGTGTTAAGATTGAATAATCACAAACAATCTAAGAAAACACAACTACCATGGAAATTATACCATTATTAACCTGTTTAGGTTCAATATTACCCAACTATTAATAAACTATACCTTAATAACTGAAGATATCGTGACATCCATTTGTATTTTAACAACTTTCATGGAAGTTCGCCGATTAGGCAATTGAACACTTTTGTCAGAATTAGGATTTACAAGATTAAAGGATTAACAGGATAACTTCTTTTGATTTATGGTTTATAATACTGAAAATCCTGATTCTGACATTTTCAGTTCGTTTCATAATTTCCAACATCCTCGTTGGGAATACCTAGCATGATGCTCTGCGTCATTCCTTGCTGGGTTACTACGAAACTTCAAATACCTTTGCCAATATTAAATTTTTCGGGCAGTAGGATTTACCGAAACAATTATCTAATTGGCGAAAGTATTAAACTTGGCTAATCTAACCGTAAGACATTATCTATATCCAACTTGAATTTATCTTTAATATCATTGACATCAACAGTATAAGCACCAGCTTTAAGGCCATTAACATCCAATGTTACATTTTCGGTAAAAGGCTCTTCTGCCTCGGTGCAAACTTCCCCTACTGAATTAGTTGTGATTTCTACTGTAAACAGGTTGCCAGCTCGTGAACTGGTAGATTGTTTGATTTTCTCACAGCCATCAGATAAGTAACCTTGAGCAACAACTTGTACTTGCACTGGGAAAGATTCCATAATTTGAACCTGAATATTCTCAACTTTAGCTAATCCATCAACTGGCGGAGGTTCTGTTCCAGCACAAACTCCATTAGCATAATCTCCAACTGAACGTACAATATCTTTGGCATTAGCTTCAATTCTTTGGCCAGTTAATTCACTGTCAATCACCCGAGCAATCAATTGATCTAAGCGAGTTACAACATAGCAAGGTGTATTTGGTTCTTGGTGTAAACCTCCAACTCCTGAATCATCGGTCAAAAATAGATAACGACCTTGGGTTAAAACTTCGGCATTTCGCATCATAAATTCAGCTTTATCACCTACACCACTAGCAGCTAACGGATAAATGCGAATTCCCTTATTGCGTGCAGTATGCACCGATTCCAACATGGTTGTTAAATTTTCATCATGTGGCGGAGCATCAGCTACTAAAAATAATAAACGAGCTACATTACCAGCACTCCATTCAACATTAACTGCCTCTTCCAAAGCTTGTTCCATAGCTTCTGGATAATCACCACCACCTCTCGCTTGTTGCTTATTCAATTGCTGTTGCATATCATTCAATGAATTGGTAAAATCGAAATTTTGCACTACATATTCATCATTAGTATCACGGTACACAATTAAACCGAATCGCATATTCACTTGCTTATGCCGAGCTTGAACCAAATTAATTATATCTCGTAATTCAGTGATCAAATAACGCAATTCATCTGACATACTACCGGTGGTATCAATTACAAACATTACATCTAATGAATGAGGCAACGCAGATTTTGCATCTGGCATGGTGATAGTCAAACTACGGTCATCAGATAATTGGGTCAAATCTAGTCTAGTGGTGAAAACTGAAGTGGCAGAAGCAAATTCATCTTCCGGTGTTAACAATTGTAACTCAATTTGAGATTTATTAAGGCCATCAAATTCAGGGAATAGATAAAATCTACCATCAGTACCCGTGTACATATCTAACTTATTGTCCACTCGTACCTGAACATTACTCATAGTTTTACCAGTATTATCAATCACATTTAACAATACTCGGTCTGCCATAGTAACAAAAGGTAAAGTCTCATCGTTTTGTCTATTGCGATAATTTTGGAAAGCAGTAAAATTTAAATTATCATCGATATCGCCAGCTGTTAAAGTGCCGGATACTGGAGTTGGTCTGGTATCAGGATAAGGTAGCATAGGTTCTGGGGCATATTCTCCTTCTGGAGCTATAGATGATGATGGAGAACCAGCATAGTCTACAGTTCCACTATCTGCATAATCTGGACTACTGTCTCCTGCAGAAGGTGCCGCAGAAAATACTACATCACCAAATATATCACCATCAGCTTTTTCCGCTTTTTTTGACACACTTTCAGATTCAGAATATTCTTCGTCAGATTTCACTAAATCTATCCTAGATGGGATTGGGGTAAAAGTTTTACCATTCAATGCTAATTTAACACTAGTGTTAGCTATCCAATTAATTGGTTGTTCAACATCTGAACCTACCTTAGCTAGAGTTAGATACCATTTATAAGTACCTCCCTCAAATCCAGCGGGTATTTTAAAAGCAAAAATTGTAGTCTTAGGTAAAGTTGGGATCGTCAAGTTAGTAAATAATGGCACCGCTTCTATACTAACTGCTCCGATATCCAAAGCATACCAATAGTAAAGCGAACCATCAGGCAATTGAACACTTAAATAAACATCAGCTTTTGTCGCATCTATTTCATCTCTATTAGATGCAACGGATATTTTCAATATATCATTTATTGAAAAAGAACTTTTATTGAGTGTGATAGATATACTTTCAGCATAGGTATAACTAGATAATAACAACAAAATGATACAAAGTAATTTATTGATAGACATTATTTTCTCCTATATTAGGTTTGAGAAATTACTTCTAATAATATTATAGTATATATTTATAAAAATGCTAAAGTTCGTGATATTAAATGGTTAATACAATTTTTTTGGGTGTGGACTATTTTGAAAATTTTAAATATACTGCAATATAAATATGTTATACAAAAATATTAATACTTATAACTAATTAATATTTAACTATTTATTAATTTTTAAAAATAGTCCACACCCAGTATCCTAGTTGGAAAAATATCTACATAATTGATATTATGTATTGACTTTCATTGTTGTTTAATATAATTTAAGAAATTGAAAATCTATTCTAAAATATTATTCTCTTTTAAATCTTTAATCTCAAAATTATAAATATACTAAAAATTATAGTGAAATACTGTATAATCATGTGATTCATGGAGAAAAATTATGAATGATCATATCATCTTGGTAACAGATGATAATTTTACCGATGAAGTACTTGAATCTGATATTCCAGTACTAGTCGATTATTGGGATGAATGGTGTGTACCTTGCAAAGCTATTGAAACAATGTTGGATGAAGTAGCTAAGGATTATATTGGTAAAGTTAAAATAGTTAAATTAAATATTGGAAAAAACCCTAGTACTACTTCTAAATATGAAGTTCGTGGCATTCCTACTCTTATGTTATTTGTAAATGAAGAAGCTATTTCAAGTAAGATGGGAGGAGCAATATCCAAACCACAATTAACCGCATGGTTATCTAGTTTAATTTCTTAATATATTAAATTAATTATTTCAAATAGTTATCATCTACAGTAGTGATATTATCATGTACCGTTATATTTTTTAGTTTCACTCTATGATAAAATAATTATTAGCTTAGACTTGAAATTGAGTAGAAATGATAATACAATTCATTTGCAATAGATGTAAATATGTAAAATTTCCATTAATATAAATGTTATAATTAAGTGATAATTAAAGAAAGCGAGATTTAACACTTCGAGCAGATTTTGAAGAAAATCTTTGCAATTAATCTAAATCATATGAATTTTTAATTCCTCTTCTCTCCCTCATTTCAAAATTACTTTATCATCAAATGTTGCGTTTCCTTTTATGGGTAGCCATCATTTTTAAAATACTGCCATTGACGGTATATAACAGTGTCTTCTTAATGTGGATGTGCATGATCTAATTCATATTCCTGAATCTAATTAATTCAGTCATCTCAAGAGTTCTGGCACATCTAAAACTATTATTTTATTTTATGAATTTAACCGAACTAAAAAAACAAAAAGCTACTGATCTAGTCAAACTTGCCCAAGAACTCAATTTAGAAGGAACTGCACGTTCACGTAAACAAGATGTTATTTTTGCTTTATTAAAAGCTCATGCTAAAAAAGGTGAGGATATTTATGGCGATGGTGTCTTAGAAATTTTACAAGATGGCTTCGGTTTTTTACGATCCGCAGATAGTTCTTATCTAGCTGGTCCTGATGATATCTATGTTTCTCCTAGTCAAATTCGAAGATTTAATTTACGTACTGGCGATACAGTTGCTGGTAAAATTCGGCCTCCCAAAGAAGGAGAACGTTATTTTGCACTGTTAAAAGTCAATGAAATTAACTATGAATCCCCTGAGTTAGCTAAAAATAAGGTATTGTTTGAAAATTTAACTCCATTATTTGCCAATGACCATTTATCGTTAGAAATGGGGAATGGCAGTACCGAAGATTTAACTCCACGTATTATTGATATAGTTGCTCCAGTTGGTAAAGGTCAACGTAGTTTAATAGTTTCTCCGCCTAAATCAGGCAAAACTATGATGTTACAAAATATTGCCCAATCAGTTGCGGCCAACCATCCAGAATGTTGTTTAATTGTATTGCTGATTGATGAACGACCTGAAGAAGTTACCGAAATGATACGTTCTGTCCATGGTGAAGTGGTTTCAAGTACTTTTGATGAACCAGCTAGTCGTCATGTACAAGTCACAGAAATGGTTATCGAAAAAGCTAAACGTCTAGTTGAACATAAACAAGATGTAGTAATTTTACTTGATTCAATCACTCGGTTAGCTCGAGCTTACAACATGGTAGTACCTACATCTGGTAAAGTTCTAACTGGTGGAGTTGATGCCAATGCTTTGCATCGTCCAAAACGTTTTTTTGGAGCAGCTCGTAATATTGAGGAAGGAGGCAGTCTTACTATTATAGCTACCGCTTTAATCGATACTGGTTCTCGGATGGATGACGTTATTTATGAAGAATTTAAAGGAACTGGTAATAATGAAATTCATTTAGACCGTCGAGTCGCTGAAAAACGTATCTATCCAGCTATTAACATTAATCGTTCTGGAACACGTAGAGAAGAATTGCTAATTTCACCAGAAGAATTGAAAAAAATCTGGATTTTACGTAAGTTGCTCCATCCTATGGATGAAATTTCTGCTATGGAATTTTTGCTAGAACGCCTTAAAGTTACCAAAACTAACGATGAATTTTTTAATTCCATGAAACGCTAAGCAATTACCTCAAAATTTCCAATCTCAATTGATTAACAGCTATGTCTGGAAATGTTTCCATCATTATTGTCAATTTTAATGCCGGCCAGTTATTAACTGATTGTGTAAGAGCAGTATTGGCATCTACATTCCCTGTAACAGTGTATATTGTTGATAACGCATCCCATGATAATAGTTTGGATATTTTGCAACAAATTATAGATAAGCGGGTGCATATTATCAAAAATACAGATAATGTGGGTTTTGCACCAGCGATTAACTTAGTATTGCCTAATATAACTAGTGAATATATTTTATTATTAAACCCAGATTGTCTAGTTCTACCAAACACTATTGCAATGTTTGTAGAAACTATGAATAAATATCCTCAAACTGGTATAGCTGGTTGTTTGGTGCGTAACCTTGATGGTTCTGAACAGGAAGGATGTAGACGTAGTGTTCCAACCCCTTGGCGAGCAATAGTCCGAGTGTTTTGGTTGGATAAATTATTTCCGCAATATTGCAAAAGTTTTGTATTAACTCAATCCCCATTACCAACTAAACCGATTGAAATAGAAGGTATTTCAGGGGCTTGTATGTTTGTGCGTAATTCGGCTTTAAAAATTGTAGGGCCTATGGATGAGGAATATTTCTTACACTGCGAGGATTTGGACTGGTTCATGCGATTTAGAGCAGCTAATTTCCATATTTTATTTATTCCCTCAATTAAGGTTATCCATGTAAAAGGATTTTGTAGCCGTAATGAGCCAATTAAAGTTCTATGGTATAAACATCGAGGTATGATACGTTTTTACCGTAAATTTTTTCAAAACCAGTATCCAAGTTTATTGTTTTGGCCCGTTATATTAGCAGTATGGATACGGTTTGCTTTATTAGCAGTAAAAACTAAAATTATTAATTAAAAACCTCTTGTAAGCAGTTTTTTTATATTTTTTATATCAGCTAATTTAAATTCTTGATTTCATTTCCATATATTTTCGTAGAGCGTTATTGATTTGGTTTCTTTCGTTGCCACGTTGCATAAACCATTTCAATATTTCAGTATCTAATTTTAATGTTACTGATACTTTTTTACGAGGCAAATTTAATCTAGCTTTGGCCAAGCTTTTTTCATCACTCATTTTTTACATTCCTATTATCGCTACCTTAGTGATAAATCATGCTGGTACATAATTTTACTTATAAATTCCCATTAGTATATTATACATAGTGTGAGTAGTATTACAAAATATTTTTTCAAGTATTTAACTAATCAATATTATTTTTTATAAATTAGTGATTTTTTTTATTTTATATTTAACCTTAAATCGGCTAAAAATTTAGAGTTAAATATAACTATAGATACAATTCAACTAACTTATGTCGTTTCTTTAGAATATCTGTCTTATTGAAGATTTACATAATTTTAAGCTTCCTATTATAATTATCAACGATATAAAATAATAATTTTCTCTACTATCAATAGTAAGCTAAATTTACTGTTTATCAATTACAATTAGATAACAATCTATATAATATTATATATTTCTGATATAATACAGAATTAGAGAATTCAAAATTTAAACTAACAGGAGTAACAATGAGTACCCAATCACCAGTAGTTAATTTAACCCCAGACTATAAAGTTGCTGATATGAAATTGGCAGAATGGGGACATAAGGAAATTGCTATTGCTGAAACAGAAATGCCCGGCTTAATTAAATTAAGAGAAGAATATGGGGCTGAAAAACCATTAAAGGGAACCCGTATTGCTGGTTGTTTGCATATGACAATACAAACCGCAGTATTGATTGAAACCTTGGTGGTCTTAGGAGCAGAAGTGCGTTGGTCATCATGCAATATTTTTTCTACTCAGGATCATGCTGCTGCTGCTATCGCTGCTCAAAATATTCCTGTATTTGCTTGGAAAGAAGAATCAGAAGAAGAATTTTGGTGGTGTATAGAACAAACTATTTTTGGCCCTAATGGTTGGCGGCCTAACATGATCTTAGATGATGGTGGCGATTTAACTCAGATTATGCACGAGAAATATGCTGATTTACTCAAAGATGTAAAAGGAATTTCTGAGGAAACCACTACTGGTGTGCATCGTCTATATGAAATGATGAAAGATGGTTCTTTACAAGTTCCTGCTATTAATGTCAATGATTCAGTTACTAAATCTAAATTTGATAACTTATATGGTTGTCGAGAATCTTTGATGGATGGTATTAAACGTGCCACAGACGTTATGATTGCTGGCAAAATTTGTGTAGTATTAGGTTATGGCGATGTTGGTAAAGGTTGTGCTCAAGCATTTCGTGGTTTAGGAGCAACTGTTTGGGTAACAGAAATAGACCCAATCTGTGCTTTGCAAGCATCTATGGAAGGTTATCGAGTTGTAACTATGGAACAAATTGCTCCATTAGCTGATATTTTTGTGACTACTACGGGTAATATTAGCGTAATAACCCATGAACATATGCAAAAAATGAAAGATCAAGTTATAGTTTGTAATATTGGTCATTTTGATTCGGAAATTGAAGTTGCTGCAATTCGTCAATACAAGTGGGAAAATATTAAACCCCAAGTTGATCACGTGATCTTTCCTGATGGTAAACGTTTGATTTTATTAGCAGAAGGTAGATTAGTAAATTTAGGTTGTGCTACCGGTCATCCTAGTTTTGTAATGTCTAATTCATTTACTAATCAAGTATTAGCTCAGATTGAATTATGGCAGCATAATGACCGTTATGAAAATAAAGTTTATGTATTACCTAAATACTTAGATGAAAAAGTCGCAAGAATGCACTTACAACGTTTAAGTGCTAATTTAACAGAATTAACTCCAGCTCAAGCTGATTATTTAAGCATATCTGTAGAAGGGCCTTACAAACCAGAGCATTATAGATACTAATCGTTGAACTAAAATTATAATCTAATGTTTGCTATCACTTTGTCAATATTAATAAATAGTTGAATAAGATGAGTGTAGGTGTTTTACTAATTACCCATGATAATATAGGCTCTGCTCTATTAGAGAGTTTAGAAAAAATGTTGGGAACTTTACCATTACAGGTCAAAGTACTGCCTATTCGCCATGAAAATGAATTCTTTGAATTTTGTTATCATGCGAAGAATATCTGTAATGCTCTCAATAAAGAACATGGGGTATTAGTACTGACAGATTTATTTGCTTCTACACCTTGTAACATAGCTAGTAAGTTAATTCCGGATTGTCGGGTGCGAGTGGTAGCAGGAGTAAATTTCCCTATGTTAGTTAGAATTATGAATTATTCAACGGCTGATTTAGATACTATGGTAAGTATAGCTGTATCTGGTGGATGTCAGGGAATATTAGATGTTAATTCTACGATAGGAGAATGAAATTATATATGTTAAAACAAACTCTTACCATTGTTAATAAACTAGGTTTACATGCTCGAGCAGCAACTAAATTAGTGAAATTAGCTTCACAGTTTGAAAGTAACATCCAATTAAAACGCAACCAACGAGAAGTTAATGGTAAAAGCATTATGGGAGTAATGCTATTAGCAGCAGCTAAAGGTTGCGAAGTAGAATTATTTGTGGATGGAACTGATGAAAATACAGCTATGTTACAGTTAAGCGATTTAGTTAAAGACCGGTTTGGAGAAGACGAGTGAGTTTAACTTTGCATGGCATTGGAGTATCAAAAGGTATTGCTATTGGTAAAGTACATGTTGTCCGTAATGATATTTTAGAAATCAGTCATAAAACTATAACCAAAGTTGACGCAGAAGTCATGCGTTTTAAAAATGCTATTGATTTGGCTCATCAGCAACTAGAACATATAAAAGAACAGATCCCTAAAAACCCTACTGTTGATATAACTGCGTTTATTGATTCTCATCTGTTAATGCTTGAGGACAGTCTCTTAGCCAAAACTCCAATTGATTTAATTTACGAACATAGTTGTAATGCTGAATGGGCTTTGCAAATGCAGAGTAATGAAATTATCCAAATATTTGAGGCTATGGATGATCCATATTTAAGTTCTAGGAAAAATGATGTTGAACAAGTAGTTAATCGTATTCAACGAGTTCTGCATGGCTATACAGATATATCGTTTGAAACTACTTTAGCCTTTCTAGCAAATACTATTATCTTAGCTGATGATTTAAGCCCAGCCGATACTGTGTTAATGCAACATCAAGGTATCTTAGCTTTTGCTACTGAATATGGAGGCACTACTTCACATACTGCCATTTTAGCTCGTAGTTTAGGCATTCCAGCTATCGTCGGATTACGCAGAGCTCGTCCTTATATAAAAGCCGATGATACATTAATTATTGATGGCGAACAAGGGGTAATATTCGTATCACCAGATGAACATTGTCTGCGTCATTATCAAATTCGTCAAAATGAACAAAAACACTTCCGGGCCGTTTTAGGCAAAATAAAATCCTCTCCAACCGTGAGCAAAGATGGAATACCTATTACTTTGCACGCTAATATTGAGTTTCCAGAAGATATGGATGCAGTAAAGCGAGTAGGTAGTAAAGGGGTTGGCCTATACCGTACCGAGTTTTTATTTATGAATCGACACAGTCCACCGGAAGAAGATGAACATTTTGATGCGTATCTTAAGGTTATAAATGCCATGCAAGGTGGACAGGTTACAATACGCACTCTTGATCTGGGGGCCGATAAACAAATATTGAGCAACCATGCGACAAATTGTAATTCTGCTCTTGGTTTACGAGCTATTCGATTGTGCTTGAATAATTCTAAGTTATTTAAACCTCAATTACGGGCAATTCTTCGAGCTTCTGCACTTGGTCAAGTACGCATGATGATTCCTATGGTGACTAGTTTTCAAGAATTAGAACAAATATTTATTATAATTAAAGAAATTAGAGCAGAATTACAAAAAAAATCATTGGATTTTGATCCTAAAATGCCGTTTGGAGTTATGTTGGAAGTGCCTGCTATGGCAATTTGTACTGATTTACTAGCTCCTAAGGTTGATTTTTTATCCGTTGGTACTAATGACTTGATTCAGTATACTTTAGCGATAGATAGAGGTGATGAAGCAGTAAATTATTTGTATGATCCTCTGCATCCAGCAGTATTGCGTCTAATTAAAATGAGTATTGATGCTGCTACTAGGGCTGATAAACCAATTAGCATGTGTGGTGAGATGGCAAGTGATAGTAAATATGTTAAATTATTGCTTGGTTTAGGTTTACGTTATTTTAGTGTTAATCCTGAATCATTTTTAGAAGTTAAGCAAATTATAAACAACAGCAATATAAAAGATTTAACTAAATTTACTGATTACACTATGGCAATGAATTCTTCAAGCAAAATTGCCGAATCATTGAAAAATATAAATTCCTAAGTTATTTTTGTAAAATACACTTATATAAGTTTGGTTTCTAACTACCATTTACTGTTCAAGCCACCTTTTATAAACAAAACTTTACGTATTTAATCGTTTCAAAATTATATAGCTATTTCTTAGTTAGTATAATACACAAAAAATATATGCACTTACTCACACTAAATTATTTATCAAAAGCAAATGATATATGTCGATAAATACAATACCTTCGCCAAAAACTCAGATAAAAAATGTGTAAATAGTTAAAAAGATGGTTGTGTTAAAATTGAATTTCCAAAAAAACAATTGAAAAACAACCATCAATGGAAATTA
>DAOUSR010000149.1 GCA_030627125.1 Thioploca sp. | reverse complement strand
TTTCAACTTCATCGCTAGGACGTACTAAATGAGATAAGTAACTAGATTCTGGTTCCAATTTACGAACAACTTGTTTAAACTGTTCTTTGCCAACCCCACATACCGGACAAATCCAAGAATCTGGTATATCCTCAAATTTGGTTCCGGGTTTTATGCCACCATTAGGTTCACCTCTATTTTCATCATAGACCCAATCACACACGCTACAAACATAAACTTCCTGTTCTTCACTAGGTTCATTATCAATTAATTCAGGCTCTTTCGTAATTTCCCATTGGCGATTGGCAGAATCTGTTAATCTGTTGCCACTATAAAGACGTAAAATTAATAGTAGCAATAAAAAACCAAATCCAGATGCAAATAGTATACTTAAACCTTTATATAACAATATATCATTCATTATTATCACCTTTCTTACTAAATATCGTCTTAAATTCTAAGGCTTGAGTCGGACAAGCGGAAATACAACTACCACAACTAATACAAGGAGTTTGACTAAGCCCATAAATTCCTGTGATAGGTTTTTTATTAATATGAGCGAAGGATTTAACATCTATACCCATTGGACATACTTTTGAACATTCGCCAATGCCACGACAATCTGAGTTGGCTTTAATCCTTGCTTGTGAAAGGGTAAATTTGCCAAATAATTTCATGAGTTGAGCTAAAGGACAGCCATATCGACACCAGATTCGTGTTCCGAATAGTGGATATGCTCCAATTCCAATTATGGCCCCAAACATAAAATCAATCGCAAATACTTGAAAACTATACATAGCTGTAGTTAAGGTTGCAGAAGCAAATATTTGCCACAAGTCTAAAAATAATACTAAACCATATACCAGAACAAAGATTAAAATTGCGAATTGCAACCATTCTAATTGCAAAGCGGTTTTGCTACGAGGAGTATAATTTCTAACCCATTGCTGTCCCCATTTGCTAATACCAACAGATTCAGAAAGGTTACCGCAAGCACAAAACCATGAGCAATACCTCTTACCAACTAACCATGCTAATACTGGCACTATCACAAAAATGTAAATTAATCCACTAACCGAGGTAAAGCCATTATAAACATATACATAAGCATCTTTATTAACGGCATGGTAAGGGTCATTAAAGAATTCTCTACCTTCTTGTAAAGCTGGGATAATGAATGGAATAAGATAAAATACTATTAGTTGACTAAGAAAAATTGAACTAAATTTGGCTCGTTGATAGGTAGAAATAGGTCGTTTAACCAAACTATATGGATTAGTACCACGAATTATTACCAGCAAAGAAAAATAACAGACAATGGCAGTGTAAACGCTTGCATACCAAAACGAAGTACTTTTACCAAAAAAATAAAAGGTATCACGGACTTGTTCAACTGGAACGAATAAGGTAGGGAATTTGTAAACTAGATATAGGATGATGATAATTGGGAAAAAAAACCATAAAAAAATCTTTTCATTATCACCTCGTGTAAGTGTTTCTGGCATTTAATAAACCTCTATTGGTTTAGAGAAAATTTGAATTGTAAGTTTAGCCGGATTATATTTTATGTAACCCTTGTCATTTGAGAACTAAGGTTGATTTAGGTTCCAATCATAGGCATAATCAATTGAATTTTTATATTCCAGCAAAAGCTTTGCCAAATCTGTGTTGGCATATTTTTGTAAATGCTTTATCAAACTGATATTAGTGCCTCCAAAATCAACTTGATACCAATCATAGATATTAGAAAGCAATAACTTATTATTTTTGAACTGCACCCCACGAGAATGATTCACATAAGCCTTTGCAGCTTGTTTCAACAATATTTCCATATTAGTGGCAGTATAAACCTGAGATGCTAAGTTAGGACACCCAAGACTAGCACAGTTAAGAGCATAATGTACTCGGTTATCTTGCCAAATTGGGCGTAAAATACCATGTTCAATATTATTCAAGGTCAACTCTTTACCAGCCACATTCGCATGCACATCATCCCAAGGCCCAAAAGCTAACCAACCTTCATGAATTTTGCTAATCGACTTGACTGGATAAGCATCTAAAACTATTTTAACCGTTAGGGAATTGTATAAATTAATCCAGTAAGCTTTTTGTTCGCCCTTCGAGTATGTACGTGGTTTCAGTTGTTGCAGGTAGGATAGATAGTCATTTAATTGCTGCTTATCAGGAGAATTTTTTGCTAGTTTAGCGTAATTAAAGCGACTAATTCCAGATTGATGTCTTGCATCTAAATAGCTATCTAAAATGATTTGCCAAGTATGGTGATTAATTATCACTTTATTACTTTCATTACTTTTATTCCAAAAAGGAATGAGTTCTGCTTTAGGAGCGGCATGAAGTGTACTCGTCCATATAGCTAACATTAGCAGACTAATAAAAAATTGCGATTTGTTGTTAAATTGCATTATTTTTCCTTAAAGAATTTTCAATTAAAACGTAATAATTTGATAACCATCAGATACCAATTTCTGAAAACTTGGATGACCTTCATAGTCTTCAGTGAGTGGGCAACCTGATTTTTGTACTCCCTCTTTGACACCAAAAGCATTGGCACAATAACTACAAACTCCTGTTACTTTATCTTTAACTGCATCAAATAGGTCTTTGTATTTATGCTCAGGTTTTGACAATTCTACAATCCACTTTGTTCCAGCACCATCAAATATCAATTGAACATCATCTTTTGCAGCCTTAAATTCTTTGACTGCTTGCAAGGCATTTACCACACGTCCTAATGCTTCAAATGTTTCTATATCAGCTAAAACTACAATTGCAACTTTATTCATAAAATTAGGCCTTTATATTATTATAAAAAATATCTGTATTGAGAATTAATGATGGATTATTAGTAATATAACACATGTAAAATATGATTACGGATGTTTATACGTTTTTAAAAGAGATAAAATTGTTGAGAAGTGTTTACAGAAAGATATGGAGAGGTAATTATTTTGACCCCAATTATTTGACCCCAATTATTGTGCCCCGCTTTATTCTAATGCTGTTGGGGTTATTCCTTTGGCTGAGGCAATGTTACTAAAGGGTGTTGCACTTGGCACGACACTCGCTTTTATGATGAGCATAGCCGCAATTTCATTACCAGAATTACTAATTTTAAGAAAAGTTATTAAATGGCAGGCATTGATGGTTTTTACTATAATAGTGACTGTCTCAATTATGCTTGTGGGCTGGTTTTTTAATATTCTCGTGTGAGGTAGATATGATAGAGGTAAAAGTGTTGGGTTCGGGTTGTGCTAATTGTAAAACGACTCAAAAATTGATTGAAGAGGTTACTAGCGAAAATGGTATAGCAATAAATATTGAGAAAATAGAAGATATAGCAATAATTATGTCATATGGGATCATGTCAACACCTGCTGTGATCGTGGATAGAAAAATTGCACATGCAGGAGGAATTCCTGATAAAAAAACCATTTTATCTTGGTTTTAAGTTATCATATTACTGTCCTACTTATGATAGTTGCTGTTAATAAAAAGCCTAACAAGACGTTATACTGCACACTGGCATAATGTTAGATTGGTTTCGGGAAAATACGCTTCGCTTCCCGAAACAACTGTTAATCCCAAATATGAAAGTTAAGATTGTGAACGTGCTGAGTATAGTTTAAAAATCAGTGCTTATCGTTTATCGAAAGCAACTTGTTATATAAGGTTATTTTTACTTTGATGCAGCCCTCCCTAAAGGCGGGGGTAACCTTTCCAAAAAGAGACAATTAAGAATTGCTATATACTATTTAACATCATTGAAATTTAAGTATATTCCTTATACAACTGAGAAATATTATAAATTCTCCAAAATAAACCTGAGGAATGGAAAATGTTTCAATGGTTCATGATAACTCTCGTTAGTAAAGACCAATTAGGGATAGTTGCAAAAATTACTACTGATCTAGCAGAAGGTGGATTCAATATTCTTGCTTTAGAATCAGATGTGGGAGGAGCAGATTATAATCCTTTTTATATAATAAACATGGTGTCCGACATGAATACGAAATGAACGGCTATGAAGCTAGAGCAGTTCAACATGAAATAGGATCACCTAGCAGGAATTCCTTGACCGTTTAGTTAGTCGCCGCCATGATCTACTAAGACGTGAGCCTGACATATAAACTTAATCGGAAAATTATATATTTAATCCGTTAATCTTGTTGGTTAATACCTGCAAATCAGTAACTGTGGTACTGGGTGTGGAATATTTTAAAAAATTTAAATATACTGAAATATAAATATATTACACAAGAATAGCACTACTCGTAACTAATTTATATTTAATACTTTGTTGATTTTTCAAAATAGTCCACACCCAGTACCAGAATTTTTAGACTAAATTATTAACCGCCATTTTCCAAATTTAATCCAACTACTCCTACTACAATTAGAATAATAGAAACTATTTTAATAACTGTAGCAGGTTCTTTGAACCATACGACTCCTACAACGGTGATTAAAACCGTCCCCAATCCAGACCATACCGCATAAGCAATACTTAGGTCGATTACTCTAAGCGTTAAAGCCAATAAACTCAATCCCATAGCATAAAAAACTAACATCGCCATTATAGGAATTAATTTAGTGAAGCCATCCGATAACTTCATAGCAACCGTGCCAGAAACTTCTAACATAATTGCAACGACCAGTAAAACCCAAGTTATTGACTTTAAATCATAATTCACTAGTTTCTTCCTCGTCATCTAAATCTAAAATTTTATCTAATCCTACCAATTTTTCTCCTTTTTTCAAACGAATCAAATTAACTCCCTGAGTATTACGACTAACAACAGAAACTCCAATTACTGGAGTACGAACCAAAGTACCAGCATTGCTAATCAACATAATATCATCATCTTCCTCAACTTGAACCGCTCCAATCACTTCACCATTCCGCTCTGAAGTTTTAATTGCAATTACACCTTTACCGCCTCTACCTTTAATCGGATAACTATCAATTGGAGTACGCTTACCAAACCCATTTACTGTAGCAGTCATCACCATTCCGCCAGTGTAATTAACAGGCATCAAACGTAGTCCAACTAGAGTACGTAAGTTTTTCAAAGTATTAGGAATTAAACATCGCAAAATTGGAATGATACCAGCAAAAGCCGACCCAGATATACAAAATGACTTTAAAAAGAAAAAACTTGAACCACGTCTAGAAGAAGCCAAACAAGGAAGCAGTTTTCTTCGTAGATTCAGCTCATTTTGTATTAGCTCCTTTTCTCGGATATTTATGGTCATTTTACTCGCTTATTTATTAAAGCACCTGCTGGAAGAAAACAATGTCCTAGCCGCACTTAACGCTATCAATCATGAGTTAATCACTGTTACTAATGATTCATATATCAATTCTCAATGCGTTTGTGATTTACTATGGAATATTTATTTTCTCAATCTTGAAGTTCCAATTACACTTGTATTAGATAATGCTAGATATCAAAAATGTAAGTTAGTTATGAAACTGGCAGCTACTCTAAACATTGAGTTACTTTATTTACCTAGTTATTCTCCTAATCTTAATTTAATTGAACGTCTTTGGAAATTTGTTAAGAAGTCTGTATTCTAAATATTATGACAATTTTGAATTGTTCAAACAGGCTATTAATGATTGTCTTACACAAACTAGCACTACTTACAAATACGAACTTGATTCTTTACTTAATCTCAAATTTCAGTCTTTCGATAAAGCTCAAGTTATTACGGTTTGAAGTATAGTTGATTAAAATCAGGTAATTCTCCACCCAATTGAGTTTCACTTACACCTAATTTTCGTAAGCTAGTAGCAATGATAATATTTGCTGGCAAAGTTCCATTAATATTAGTGTTACCTATCGAAATATGATACAAGTTAGATAGTTGGCTAATATCTGAGAAATTACCAGTAATACCTTGATTATTTCCAATTACTAATGTTTCTAATCCAGTTAAACCGTTCAAACTATTAGAAATAGTACCACTCAAATTATTTGTTTCGAGCGAAATATTAGTGATATTTCCATCAGTGCATTCCACACCATACCAACTACAAGGTGTATTCCCAACATTCCAACCTTCGTTATTAGTCCAGTTTTCTCCATTGCTACTTTCATACAAGTCCATTAGAGTTTGGCATTGAGCAAATGGAATTTCGCTAACATCACTACAGAAGAAAGTTAAGGCTTTTTGGTATATTTTAACTTCGTGAATATCACCTTCAAAATGACGGTCTGTGCCACCATCCCAACCAATTGTTACTCTATTACCTTTGATAAACTTAGGTAGAGAAACTTTACTAACTGGTTTACCATTTATATAACCAACAAACTCGTTACCATCCCAAGTAGCAGCAACGTCTATCCATTCGTTTAGTTGAATTGGTGCAGCAGTACCATTAGATCTATAAACAAATAATACTCGCATCTTTCCATCATCTTTATTACCTTCTAACCAGATACCGGGACGGTCATCATTAAAATGGAATATATAGTTACGAGCTTTCATTACTGTTGGTTTAACTCGGGCTGTAACGGTAAAATGGTCATCTACATATTATTCCCAATAACCGGGTAGTTTTACTGCACCATTGCCATTAATTGAATGCATGTCACGAGTCCAATGTAATATCGGTTCATCATCATTGGTAGGTACTGGTTTAGCAATAATATTTGCTGTTTGGTCACTTGCTACATTTTCGTAAACTAGTGAAAACGGTTCAAATATATAGCCGTCTTTTTCTGGGACTAAACTACCAAACCAATCTTGATGTATGCTACATTGAAAATTACCATTATCATCAGATGGTTGACAATTACCACCACCTTTTAACATAACACCAGCTAAACCTTGATTATTATATGTGATTTGGCCAGTTATATTGTAAAAATTAATAGCATCACGGCGGATAAATTTAACATCATCAATCTGAGCTGATGCACGAACAGATAATCTATTGATAGAAGATATGTGTTTATCTGGAGAAACTTCATGCAAATCTGCTTCTAAATCACGAGTAACTGTATGCCATTGTCCATCTTTAATACTAATATCTATACCACAATGTATTTCATTAGAACTTAAATTACAGCCTAGTCTTGGATTAGCTGATTGAGCGACTATAGAAGGTGTATATCAATAACTAGTATTAAAATTACCTTTAGTACGGAATTGAACAATAGGTTTATTAATTGCTCGTAGAATATTACCATCTAACTGAAATACAAGGTGCGTGGGGTAGTGTGAATAATGATGTATTTGCAGTAGGAAGAATTTTTGCTGATCCAGTTCAAAGTGCACTTATACATTATGATGGCAGTACTTGGTCAAGTATGACACTTCCAACAATTACAGCACTATATGGCCATTATCTCGAAGGAATATGGGGTAGTTCTGCTAATGATGTATTTGCGGTTGGGCAACTTAGTGGTTATGGAGGCTTAATACTCCATTATGATGGAACAAATTGGACACAAATGACTCTGCCTGCATCAACCAGTTACCTATCTGATGTATGGGGTAGTGCATCTAACGATGTATTTGCTGTTAGTAATAAAATAATTCACTATGATGGGACTAATTGGTCAAGCATTACTCCTCCCATAACAACGGTCAGCCTCCATTCAGTGTGGGGTACTAGTGCTAGTAATGTATTTGCAGGAGGATATGACTATGATACAACTACAGGGGTTCTCTTTCATTATGATGGTAGTACTTGGTCAACTATGACAATTCCAGCGACAGTTAAAAGTATTCAGGGTATATGGGGTAGTTCAGCTAATAATATATATGCGGTTGGCTCAGATACTAGTGATCAAGTAATGATTATCAATTATAATGGCACAACTTGGTCAACAGTTACACCTCCAGCTGGAGCCTCTAGTAATTTTAATGGTATTTGGGGTAGTAGTGCAACAGATATTTTTGTTTCTGGATATTGGAATATTATGTATTATCCCGGCTATAGTTTTAGTACAGCGATTGCAGGTGCAGGTACTGGTAATATAACTGGTAGTACTGTTAATGACACTTATCCTAATGGTAAGACTATTACTTTAGTTGCTAATCCAACTGGTGGCTCAACTTTTGTTGATTGGACACCAGCTAATTGTACAAATGGTTTTTCTTTAACTACTGACACTATTTGTACAGCAAATTTTGCTAAAACCGATCAAACTATTAGCTTTACCGCTTTATCAAACAAAACTTATGGTGATGCTAATTTTACTGTAAGTGCAACTGGTGGAGGTTCTGGCAATCCGGTTACTTTTACCACAACTAATAATTGTTCCAACACTGGTTCCACAATATCTATTACCGGAGCTGGTAGTTGTACTATAACTGCGGCACAGGCCGGAAATACCAATTACAACGCCGCCACTAATGTTGCACGAACATTTAC
>DAOUSR010000016.1 GCA_030627125.1 Thioploca sp. | reverse complement strand
GCATGCCAAGCAATCTGGGAAAAGCATCAATTCATACATTACTGATTCACTCGATAAAATATCAAACTACGGTTAAATTTTTACTCAAACAAAATAACGATTAAATAAGGTGCGGCGGCTTTTTGCTGTCGCACTTAATTTTTTTTGTTATGAGCAAGCGTAGGATGCAATGAACGAAGGGAATTGCATCAATTGTGTAGCACCATGATTTATGCGGTTCGTTTCCTCACTACATCTTACATTGCAGGTTACGAGTTAACTATCAAATGTTATGCAGATAATTGGTTTTGTATTAAGGTATTGTTTGCCCATGATTCCATAATTCATATTCACTAATATCAATATCACTATTCCAAAATACTGCATAGCCCCCCTGCTCTACTTGTACCATTTTAAACATAGCTAAATTCTTCAATGGGAAAAATCTTTCTTTTTTTAATAAAGGAACTACATCATATTTTTTCTTTTGTCTATTTTTGAACTCAATCACCAAAGTGTAATCATCGATTGCTTTTACGGTTAATATTGTTGGAATGTTCATTTCTACTCCAGCGAAGTAAGTTTATGAAATTCTTGTTTATTCCACATTTCAAGCAATTCATTTTGATTTTTTATTGCCCATTCAATTACTAATTTCTTTGCTCTTTTAGGTAAATCACCTTCAATCATTTCTAGGGTATTAATATCGAATAATCCAACATATTCACCATATATTGCGTGAAAGTGTGGTGGTGGATGGTCACTAAAAAACAACTTAATAACTATTCCATAAAATCTTGCAATTTCAGGCATATTTAATTCCTATTTATTTTATACTATAGTGACATTCTTATAAAAATATTATATGATTTTAGCAAAATCAATATATTATAACCCATATATAGTATATGAATGTAACTATAACACCATTCTTGAGCTGCTGATAGGTTCGGTCTCCAAGATTTAGTTAGAATTAATTTAAGGTTATTTGGTGCTTTTCCTAACGCCAATCCTATATACTATGATCAAACTTACCATGTTTTAAGAAGTTCTTTATTTGTCTAAGTACTTTTAAAGACCACATAATAAATGTATGCGTATGTGGTACAGATAAAAAATCTTTCATTTCATCTAACTGAGTTCTTTTTACTGATACTTTTCCATCATCTTTTCCTGGTATTAATGAAGAAAACCACGGTTCTATACTTTTAGTGCCAGCAATAATACCAACTTCAACATTAATTGATTTTAATCTATTAGGTAAACTATCTTTAGCTGTTGTTAATTATTGTCCAGCTGGTCCTGTTGACCACCGATACCAAAATACATTCCTGAAATGGTCTGCTATTTCACTACCTTGATTAGGTGGACTTAACATCACAATTTTTGATCCCACAGGTAACGTATGCGTTTGCAAATACTGGCGAATAATAATTCCCCCTAAAGAATGTGTTACAAAATGAATTTTTTTGATTGAAGTATTTTGACACTGTGCAACTGCATCTGGAATATGAATCCTTGCTATTTGTTCAATTGTTTTACTCGTTGATGGGTAACTAAAGTTAATCACCATATAGTTTGATTTTGACAAATATTCCTCAAGTCTAAGCATCGAAAATTTAGTACGCCCCATACCATGCAGTAAGATAACACACTCAGCATACAATTTCCCCTTTTCCTTCTGAATAATTTTTTTTGAAAAGATACAGGAATTCAACATACTTAACATTATGAATACAAAAATAACTCGAACAAACATATTTTTCTCAAAAATCCTAACACCTATGTTAAGCGACATTAGACATGGACGTAAAGTGTCCGCTTCAACGACTGGTTATCCTGAGTGTAGACCGACGTAGCGACTTGGACGAAGCGTAGCAAGGGTGAAACGTTTCATCAGGATAACACAGTTCTTGAGCCACCGATAGCTCGGCCTCCAAGGTAAAGTTAGAATTAATTTAATACCAGTTATTTTTGTAATTGCAACATGGGGGTAAGTGCATTAACCATCGCTGCTGTTAAGCCTGAACCATATAGTATTAAAGCTGCTAACATGCCAAAATTAAATAAGAATACGCCACCAATTAACACAGTACCGGGTAGATAAGATAACAACATTGTACGATTTAAATTTTCGTTAAAACCATTAGCGATCTCAAATAATTGCTCTAACTGCTGTAATGATTGATTCACCAACACAATTTGTGCGCTATCAGTAGCAATAGTAGTAGCTCCACGTAAGGAAACTGACACATCAGCTTGTTGCAAAGCAATCACATCATTAATTCCATCTCCAACAAAACAGACTTTACGCCCTTGTTGTTGCAACTGTTTAATTATATCAGCTTTACCTTCTGGTAATGCTTCGGCAAAAAAATCATTAATATTTAAACGTTCGGCCAAATGCTGAGTTGGTTGGTAATGATCACCAGATAAAATGTATAGTTTCAAACCACGTTTATGTAATTGTTTTATCAATGTTGTCGTTTCTGGTCGCAATTGTGCCTGTAATTCCACCGCACCAATTAGCTGTTTATCGACGGCCACCATCACCAAAGAACTACCAATCTGTTGACACTGAATTTGTTGAGTCAAAATATCTGTTGGTATCTTAATCTGAGCTTGTTGCATAAAACGCATACTACCGACTTGTACAGTTTGCCCATGATAACGCACTCGAATACCAAATCCAATTTCATAATCTGCCATGTCAGGTAGAGTATAGGTCAATTTTCGTTGTTTTGCGGCCATTAGTATGGCTTTTGCGATTGGATGAGTTTGACGATATTCGGCAGTAGCTGCATGACATAAAACTTGAGTTTCAGTCCAATCTGCACAACTGTAAATATTACCGACTATAGGTTGTTCCAGTGTCAAGGTGCCAGTTTTATCAAAAACTACCGTATCAATCGTATGCAATAATTCTAATGAGCGGCCATCTTTTACTAAAATTCCATTATGAGAGGCAATATTTAAATAACTTAGCATACTAAGCGGACCAGAAAAAAACATGGTAGAACCAAATCCGCTGTTCAAAATTGCAACGGCTCCAACATTGCCTACAGTTATCAATGCCAAACCACTGGCTGCTAGTGCTGGTAAGGTTAATTTATCAGCTAATCGTTCACTACGGGCTTCATGGTCAAGACGATAATTTGCCGCATTTTTCAGAATTGTACCAATTTGTGCTGCCGTTGTTGCAATACCAGTTTGCTCTACTTGCACATGTAATTTTCCAGTCAATATCAAAGTACTAGCGAATACTTTATCGTTAATGGTTTTTTCGATTGGTTGTGATTCACCGGTTAAAATATGCTGATCTATTGTAGCCATACCTTTCACCACGTAGCCATCAATGGGCAAAGTTTGACCAGCAGTTAATACAATTACATCTCCAATTTGCAACTCAGAAAATGCGATTTCCATTTCGTTTCCGTCTAGTAACAGCCACACTGAAACCGGTGATTGCATGGAAAAAGTATTCATCAATGTAGCTTGTGAATAAACTTCGGTACGAGCTGCAATTTTAAAGGCTAGAAACACCAAAACAATCATTAAACTGCTGATCACGTAAAAACCGCTGAGCAGTCCTGCGATTACAGATAAACTTGCAAACAGGTAATATTTAACTCGTTTTTCTCGTATAAAAGTGAGCCAACTTTTATACATCAATGGCCCCATAATATAGATCAAGCCCACTGCACTAACTAGTAATAATGGAGGATAAAACACAGCACCTAGTGCGGCTAAACCAGTATTAACAATTGACAAACCAAGACGGCGATTAACATTGGCTTCTCGTGCATTATAATCGCCAGAAAATTCCTGTATTTGTTGGTTACGTTGTTTAGTTCCGAATAAAGGATCAACACGTTGTTGCCAAAAATGTTGGTAGCGATTATCGGTTTTTTTAAAAATTCTATTTACTTTTTTTCTAAGTTTAGGATTATTGGCCGCTTTTAGACCAGCAAAAACTCCACCACCGACTAATAATATTGGAAATAAAGGAAGCATTAGGTTTCCACCAAAGACAATAAGTTGACGCTAAATAAATGATTATCATCAAGCCATTGTTGCTGTAACTGTAAACCGGTAGATTTGGCTAACTGTTTAATATCATTAAAATTATATTTATAACTGTTATGGATATGGATAAGTTCGTCTTGCACAAAGGATAGTTGCAGTGATAAACCTACAATAGATACCTGTTGATCACACGCACTTTTCAAATATATTTCAACGCATCCAAGTTCATCATTGTAAAAACAGTGATAGTGGAAATTTTCTAGCACAAAATCTCCTTGTAAATATTGGTTAATACGTTGCAATCCGTTAGAAACTAATGCATAACTCAAGTTATGAATTGAAGTTTTTTGTTCCGTACAGCCATAAGCTGAATTGATAACGTCAAGAGACTTTTTTAAATCAATTCCTAACAATAATTTATCTCCCGATTTTAACATGGAGACAACATGTTCACGTAACATTTGTACAGCTTTATCATAATCAACATGTCCAATATCTGAACCCAACCATATTAATAATTTAGGTTGCCTAATTTCTTGTGCTAACACTGTAAGCCCAGCATGATAATCAGCAATAACACCTAACACATTCAAGCTTGGGTAATCTTGGCTAAGGTGTTTTACATTTTCACGTAAAAAATCACCTGAAATATCAATAGGAGAAAATAATGAAGGTCCCTGTTTTTGTAGTAAGGCTTCAATTAAACGCCTAGTTTTGGCCGCACTACCACTACCCAATTCAACTAATGCGGTATTGTGTTCTAGTTGTTGAACAATTTCAGGAGCGAATTTGGTTAAGATTGTTTCTTCAGCACTGGTTAAATAATAATCTTTATCTTGGGTAATTTGTTCAAATAAATTAGAACCAACCACATCATATAGATATTTGACTGGTAGATACTTAGGTATTGCAGTCAAGCCAGCACGGATATCTTCAACAAACTGATCAGTATGGGTTTGAATAGTTAAATCAATAAAACGGTAAGACATTTTAGTATTCCAATCAATGATATAAGCTGTATGACTTCTAACGCCGCTTTTCACTCGTCGTCAAAGTTGGGTGCAAGGCAGGGAATTGCATCAATTATGTAGCACCATGATTGATGCGGTTCCTTTTCTCACCACATCTTACATTGCAGGTTACGAGTTCTGAAAATTCTTGAATTTTGTAAATTCTGATTCAGATAATCAAAGATTTAAATAGATTCTGTACAAGGCTAAATATACTTAACTTCTAAAATTTCATACTCTTTATTACCACCAGGAGCTTGTACAACAGCTACATCACCTTCCTGTTTACCTATCAAGGCTCTAGCAATTGGAGAGCTTATTGAAATACGGTTAACCTTAATATCCGCTTCATCATCACCAACTATTTGATAAGTTATTTCTTGTTCAGTTTCAATATTCATCAAATCTATTGTAGCACCAAATACTATTTTGCCATTAGCATTAATTTTTTTAATATCAATAATTTCTGCTGTGGCTAATTTACTTTCTAGCTCAATGACACGTCCTTCAATAAAACTTTGCTGTTCACGAGCTGCATGATATTCAGCATTCTCTTTTAAGTCACCAAGCTCACGAGCATCAGCAATAGCTTGAATAATTTTTACTCGTTCCACACTTTTTAGGTTGCGTAGTTCATCACGCAAATTTTGTGCACCTTGAGCTGTTATGGGAGTTTTTTTCATTTATGACCTTCTTGGTGTAAATCTTGTAAACGGTTGACTTCAGTAGCATCTAATGTTTTTAGTGCCAACATTGTCGCTCTTGCTCCAGCAATAGTAGTTGTATAACTTACTTTATGTTGCAATGCAGTACGGCGAATGGTAAAAGAATCAGCTATTGTCTGCTTCCCTTCTGTAGTATTGACAATAAAGCTAATCTCGTCATTTTTAATGCGATCAACAATATGTGGCCGACCTTCTGTTACTTTATTAACTATAGTGCAATCAATTCCGGCTTGATGCAATGCTTGAGCTGTACCTCTGGTTGCTATTACTTCAAACCCTAAGATACACAACTCTCTAGCAATATTTATGGTAGCAGGTTTATCAACATCACGTACACTTATGAAAGCTAATCCTGAGATTGGTAAATTACTGCCGGCTGCCATCTGGGATTTAGCAAATGCTTCTCCAAAAGTACGTCCAACCCCCATTACTTCGCCAGTCGATTTCATCTCTGGACTCAATAGAGGATCAACTCCAGAAAATTTCGCAAATGGAAACACTGCTTCCTTGACTGAATAATAACTAGGGATACATTCTTGAGTAAAACCTTGAAATTCTAAACTGCTTCCCACCATACAACGAGCTCCAATACGTGCCAAAGATAAGCCAGTTGCCTTAGACACAAAAGGAACGGTACGTGAAGCACGGGGATTGACTTCTAAGATATAAATAGCTTGATTTTGAATTGCAAACTGGGCATTTACTAAACCTACTACATTTAAAGCAGTTGCCATTCGAGCCATTTGTTCTCGCAACTGATCTTGTATCATAGCAGATAAAGCGTAAGGTGGCAAGGAGCAAGCCGAATCACCAGAGTGAATCCCAGCTTGTTCAATATGTTCCATTATACCACCAATTAATACCTGTTCACCATCACAAACCGCATCAATATCAACTTCTATGGCGTTATCTAAAAAATGGTCTAATAAAACCGGCGATTCATTTGATACAGCTACTGCCTTGTGCATATAAGTGCGTAAATCATCTTGATTATAAACGATTTCCATCGCTCTGCCACCTAGTACATAAGAAGGTCGTACCACTAGTGGATAACCAATTTCACCGGCTAATAACATAGCTTCTTCAGTATTGCGAGCAATACGATTTGGTGGTTGTTGCAAACCCAACTTAATGATTAGCTGTTGAAATCGTTCTCGATCTTCAGCTAAATCAATTGAATCTGGGCTAGTACCAATCATTGGAACCCCATTTGCTTCCAATTCTCTAGCTAATTTCAGTGGGGTTTGACCACCATATTGGACAATAACTCCTTTTGGCTGCTCCAAATCCACTATTTCCAATACATCTTCTAAGGTTAATGATTCAAAATATAGTCGATCCGAAGTGTCATAATCAGTGGACACTGTTTCTGGATTACAATTGACCATAATAGTTTCATAACCATCTTCCCGTAAAGCTAAAGAAGCCTGCACACAACAGTAATCAAACTCAATGCCCTGTCCAATCCGATTTGGTCCGCCGCCCAACACCATAATTTTATCTCGTTGACTAGGACGAGATTCACATTCTTCTTCATAGGTTGAGTACATATAAGCGGTACTGACAGCAAATTCCGCCGCACAAGAATCGACTCGTTTAAAAACTGGCCGTATCTTAAGTTCATGGCGTAATTTTCTAACAGCTGTTTCATTGGTGCCTAGTAGTTTAGCTAACCGTCGATCAGAAAAACCTTTGCGTTTTAAATTGCGCAATCTTTCTGCACTCATTTGTTCCAAACAGCCAATGCATAAACTTGCTTCTTCATCAACTAAATCAATTATTTGGATTAAAAACCATTTATCAATAAACGTGAGATTATAAACTTCATCCAATGACCAGCCGGCCCGAAATGCGTCAGCTATATACCATAACCGTTCTGGCCCCGGAGTTTGTAATTTTAGCTGTAAACTTTCATTTTTCGCAATTATTATTTCATCTAAACCATCAACCCCAGTTTCCAAGCCTCGCAACGCTTTTTGTAATGATTCTTGAAAAGTCCGCCCGATAGCCATCACTTCACCCACAGACTTCATTTGGGTGGTTAAAATTGGCTCAGTCTGAGGGAATTTTTCAAAGGCAAAGCGGGGAACTTTAGTAACTACATAATCAATTGTTGGTTCAAAGGAAGCTGGAGTTGCACCACCGGTAATTTCATTAGCCAATTCATCCAACGTATAACCTACTGCCAATTTAGCTGCAACTTTAGCAATTGGAAAACCAGTAGCTTTGGAGGCTAACGCTGACGAACGAGATACACGTGGATTCATCTCAATAATCATCATGCGGCCATCGTTAGGATTGATCGCAAACTGCACGTTTGAACCACCAGTATCAACTCCAATTTCTCGCAATACCGCTATCGAAGCATTGCGCATAATTTGATATTCTTTGTCGGTCAAAGTTTGAGTCGGAGCGACAGTGATGGAATCACCAGTATGAATCCCCATTGGGTCAAAATTTTCGATGGAACAGACAATAATGCAATTATCCTTGTGATCTCGCACCACCTCCATTTCATATTCTTTCCAACCGAGGATAGATTCTTCAATCAGCAATTCGTTAGTAGGAGATAAATCTAACCCACGCTCACAGATTTTAGTAAATTCTTTGCGATTATAAGCAATTCCACCACCACTACCACCCATAGTAAAAGATGGTCGAACAATAATTGGAAAGCCGATTTTAGTTTGAGCTGTAAACGCTTCGTCCATATTGTGAGCGATATAAGCATTTGGCATTTGCAAACCAATATTGAGCATAGCTGTCCGAAATTTCTCTCTATTTTCGGCTTTTTCAATCGCTTCGCAAGTAGCTCCAATCATTTCTACATTAAATTTAGCTAATATTCCTTCTCGTTCCAAATCCAAAGCACAGTTGAGTGCAGTTTGGCCACCCATAGTTGGTAGCAATGCTTCTGGGCGTTCTCGCTCAATTATTTTAGCAACTGTTTGCCATTGAATTGGTTCGATATAGGTTGCATCTGCCATTTCTGGATCGGTCATAATGGTTGCTGGATTAGAATTAACTAAAATAATCCGATAACCTTCTTCTCGTAGTGCTTTGCAAGCTTGAGCCCCAGAATAATCAAATTCACAGGCTTGACCAATCACAATTGGCCCGGCTCCAATAATTAAAATACTTTTTAAATCAGTACGTTTCATTTATTTAAACAGATCGGCTAGGGAATTCTATCATAATTATCTTTTATAGCAATTCTTAATTATGAATGCTTAATTCTTAATTTAACTATAAATATCAATTTATTCTATTCAATTGAAAAATGCTTATAGCTTCCAAATTTATAAAATTTGTTAAAAATTCTTATTTTAAGGATATTTATGATATTAAATGTATTTAGTAGTTGCTATTTTATCATGTTATTGCTATTCATTAAAATTCCATTTCCACACCTAGTAAAAAAGTTCTACCTCGATTTGGTATTTCCTTAGTAAAAGATTGGTTTTTAGTTGAACTATAATATTCTTTATCTAATAAATTATTGATGCGACTTACTAAAGTTAACTGGTTAGTTAAATTGTAACGTACAGTGTTATTCCATAACCAATAGCCGTTATGCACGATAATATCATTCTGAATATCCTGCTCTATTTTACTGTGGTAATAACCATTTAAATTCCAAGCTTCATAATTTGTGTAACATAACTATTATTAAATATAAGTTGATTAGTTATTAATATTTCCTGACTATAGCGTTTCCCAATTGAATATATTATATCAATACAAATTAAGAGATTGATATTTATATTGAATTCCGTTAAAAATTAAGCATTCATAATTAAAAATTGCTATAATACAATACAATTACCTTGTAAATAAATTATATTCTGTGGTTTAATAATATCATCAAACTTATAATTTTACAGATATTATTAAATATGAATACTAATGTTAATTTCGACACTTTTTTTAAACAATTTGCTGCCAGCTTACCTCAGGGACTATTAAGTTTGCACCATGATTTAGAGAAGAATTTACGAGTTGCTTTAGATGCCACTTTGCAAAAAATGAATCTAGTAACTAGAGAAGAATTTGAGGTACAGGTTGCAATGTTAGAGCATACTCGGCAACGTTTAGAGGCTTTAGAAACAGAAGTGGCTAATTTGAAATCTAAATAATGTCCTCCTTAGCTATAGTTCATAGTCGGGCCCAAGTAGGAATTCAAGCATTACCAGTAACAATTGAAGTCCATCTTACGAATGGTTTACCACGCTTATCCATTGTTGGTTTACCAGAAGCCGCAGTGAAAGAAAGCCAAGACCGAGTCAGAAGTGCTTTGCTCAATAGCCAATTTGAATTTCCATTACAACGTATCACCATCAATTTAGCCCCAGCCGACTTACCAAAAGAAGGTGGTCGGTTCGATTTAGCTATTGCTATAGGTATTTTGGCCGCATCTCGGCAGATTGAAGCTAATGAATTATCACAATATGAATTTATTGGAGAATTAGCTTTAGATGGCAGCTTACGACCAGTGCGTGGAGCATTGCCAATGGCTATGGAAGCTCGGAATGCACAACGTCATGTCGTAGTACCAAATGATAATGCGATAGAGGCTAGTATGGTGAATGATGCGTCAATTTTGCCAATTAAACATCTATTAGATATATGCGAACATTTGCGAGGCACTAGTTTAATCAAGCCTTTTATTACTGACAAAAAAATTAAACCTGACCCTATTACTGCCATTCATATAGCTGATTTAAGTGATGTTCGGGGCCAGCACCATGCTAAACGAGCATTGGAAGTAACTGCTGCTGGAGGCCATAATTTATTGATGTTAGGGCCACCAGGTACTGGAAAAACTATGTTAGCCAGCCGTATGGCAGGGATTTTACCACCAATGGAAGAAAGTGAAGCTTTAGCAACTGCAACGGTTGCTTCTATTGCCATCGGAGGTTATGATACTAAAACTTGGGGAATAAGACCTTTTCGTTCTCCACATCATACCGCTTCTGGAGTGGCCTTAGTTGGTGGTGGCAGCCATCCTCGTCCGGGCGAAATTTCCTTGGCTCATAATGGCATTTTATTTTTAGATGAGTTACCAGAATTTGATAAACGGGTATTAGAAGTTTTGCGAGAACCATTAGAATCTGGCCATATAGTTATCTCTCGGGCTGCTCAACAAGCCGAATTTCCAGCTAATTTTCAATTGGTTGCAGCGATGAATCCCTGTCCTTGTGGTTATTTAGGCGATCCAAGCAATCGGTGTAGTTGTTCGCCCCACCAAGTCAGTCGTTATCGAGCTAAAATCTCTGGGCCATTATTGGATCGAATTGATATTCATATTGAAGTGCCTAATTTGCCTAGAACTGAATTGCGGCAAGATACTGTGCGTGAAAGTAGTGCTGAAGTACGAAAACGGGTTATAGCAGCAAGAGAATTACAATTACAACGAGCTGGCAAACCCAATAATTTATTGGGAAACCGAGAAATAGAAAAATTTTGTCATTTAAGTGATGCAGATGAACATTTGCTTGATATTGCAATTGAGCAGCTAGGTCTGTCAGCTAGAGCCTGGTATCGAATTTTGAAAGTTGCCAGAACCATTGCTGACTTAGCTGGTAGTGAAGATATTCAAACTTCGCATTTGACAGAATCCATTACTTATCGGAGATTGGAAAGGAAAAGAATTTAGTAGAGTGATAATAAAATTCGGTATTTTCAGGAACTTGATTGGCTTTTTTCTATCCATTGTGTCACTGCCATTAAGTTAAGGGCAACCATAAAGGATTGCCCCTACGTAACATAATGATTTGTAGGGGCAATCCCTTGTGGTTGCCCTAGCTATATAAATGATGAGAATTGCGCGGCTTAAGAGCATTGGTCGTGAGCCGAAAGTTTCACGTCTAGTTCTGTGAGAGCCTTTGGGGAAAGTTTCCAAGGGCTACTCGACCCTGACTCAACATTTTACTTAAATTTTAGCTAAATTTCTTTGAACAGCTTCTGCATCTAGGAATTAACAGTTCAAATCCATTACCAATTTCCCTTAAAAATATAACTATTCGGCTATGGTGAATAAATTGCCCATCATAATCCTAGAGTCTAAACTTCAGCTAATCGTGCCACTTAACTTCTTTATGCACTAGATTATAGTGACATTGTATACAAGTCTTTTTGGTAATTTGGTGCTGTTTTATCTTAACAAACCATTTACCTTCAGTTTTATGACACACTTTACACTTTTCACTATCTTCTTCCATCATCTGTTTTCGTACTCTGGTAGCCAATTTAACCCGCAATTTCTCCCATTCAGGAATATCACGTAAGCCATTTGAAATAGCATGGAACGGACTATAATTAATGTAGAAGAATTTCCAAGCTAGTATTTCTCTAACGCTATGCGGACTATGACAGCCAACACAGCCAGCTTTCACCCCACGTTGATTATCATAATGTGGTGATTCCTTATATTCTTCATATGGATAAGCATGACAATCAGCACAACCTACAGTAACATTAAAGAAACCCGGGTCATATTTCTGAGTAGGTTTATAATCCTCCACTGATTCACTCAAAGGAGCAGTTTGTTTATATTCATCATAATCAACGAACATTTCATGGCAAGTTATGCAAACATCTGTCCTAGTAAATCGAGTGCTACTCCATCCTACAATAGCAATCACTAATCCGAGGCCAAACACCGCAATTCCAATAAGAATAAATCCTGATTTAGTTTTAGGAAATTTCATATCTCTCATTAAGCCAATGATTGCTTATAAATCGCAAAATGTTCAGCGTTATCAACTTGAATATCGCCATACTTATCGCCAGATTCCGCCGGAGAAATTGTCACCACTGTATCATTCCAAGTCTGGATACCACTTTCTGGATCAAGAGCTAACGGAATAATATCGTTGGGATTAGTGCCAGCATCTCGCCACCAAAGATTATCATCAATATCAGGATCTTCCATCTCATCCTTGGCAAACGGAGTATGAGCATTTGGATCGGATTGAGCAACTCGTCCATAAGAGGAGCGTCCTACTGAAGTAGAAATTCCAACTACTCGCGGATGAATCCCTTGAGTTAGGAATGCTTTGGTGACTAGAAAACCAACTGCTGTAGTAACTCGTACCAAACTATTGTCTTTAATGCCTAATTTTATAGCTTCATTTTTATTAATCCACAGTGGATTAGAATGGTACATTTCAGCCAAATATTTCAAGTTGGAAGTCATGGATAGAGTTTGATAAGCCACTTTAAAAGTAGTAAGCACAAATTCCTCCGGTTTCAAAGCTTGATGGCGTGGATTTGCCGCCCAATATGGTGGACTAAATTCCAGCTTGCCAGACAGAGTAGCAAAACCAGTTTCTTTATAAGTATCATACTTAGCCAACACTTGTTCACCTTTCTTATCCAAAATCTTTCTATCGGCTGGGGAAATCTTACCATAATTAGGCCACACCCCTTTCGATTTCAATCTTCTATAGGTCTTTTTATCCGTACCTTCAGTAGCACTTATTTCATCTTTAACCCATTGTTTTGTATTGGTAAATGCCCAATATTGCTTCATACCTTTAGCACCAATTGGGTCAATAGCCTCTACTATCTTTTTCAAGGTCATCCGGACATCTTGAGCTTTGCCCAGTGGTTCTACATTAGGAACAGTCATCGTAATCCAAGGCCATAAAGCGGTTGGACTACTCGCAGAATTATCCCGTTCCACATCTACAACATCTGGTAAAATAAGATCCGCCAATTCAGAAGTCTCACTCATAAATGGAGTAAAATCAACTATATATGGAATTTGGGTTTCATCCTTCAACACCTCTCGCCATAGACTAGCAGCCGGAGCCGAATAAGCTGGATTGCTCATATGATTAAAGAGCATTTGTACTTTACGAGTACCAGCTTTCACTTCAAACGGAAAAGTGTAGTTTAAAGTTTTAGTAATAGCTTCGGTTGATTTTGGGGCTGGCTGTGGTTCGGCGATATTGAATTGACGGGGCAAACAGCTACCACCTTCATTGTCGATATTACCAGTAATCACCGCTAACAATAAGCATGCTTTCTCACTACTGATACCATCTTTGTGCCAGCTGATACCATTATGACTGAAAATTGTCGCTGGTTTGGATTTAGCGAATTCAACTGCAATATTAATAATAGTTTTGGCTGCAATTCCACTAGCTTGTTCCGCCATTTCTGGGGTAAATTGCTCTAAATCTTTGGCGAGGTCTTCTGCCGAATAATTAGTCCAATTATAAATGAAGCTAGTATCAGCCAAGCCTTTCTGCATAATGATATTAGCCATTGCTAAAGCAATTATGCCGTCACTACCGGGAAATACTGGCAACCATTCATCACTACGACCCGCCGTATTAGACATCCGCACATCAAAAGTGACTAATTTTAAACGATTATTTACAATTCCATCGGTCAACCGTTGGGCTAATGGCATAGCAGTTTCTAAAATATTCGCTCCAAAATTCAGCACATATTTGGTATGTTCTAAATCTGGTAGCATAAATTTAGCCCCTGTAACTTGCTCTAATGCCATCTGTTTTGGAGCTGTGCCAATGGAAGGTAAACGACTGCGAATAATGGAATGGGAACCGATGGTGTTCATAAACCGAACTGCCCCGCCGTCTTTAAAACCACCTTCATTTAGATAAATGCTATCCACATTATCCAAATTGGCACTTACTTTAGCAGCAACTTCTTTAATCGCTTCTTCCCAACTAATCTCTTGCCATTTACCAGCACCACGTTCTCCAACCCGTTTCAATGGATTCAATATCCGATCTGGGTCAGAAGCTCCAAAAAAAGATGCCAGTCCTTTACTACAAAACATACCTCTGGTGGCGATATGATCTGGATTACCCTCAGTTTTCATGATTTTACCAGCTTCTGCATAGGTAAAACCACCATCAAAGTAAGAACACATGGTACATAAATAGGGCTTTCTTTGGCGGGCATGGTAGGTTCTAATTTGATGAAAATCCTGTCCACCAAGCTGCAATTCCATAGCATCTATAAATGCCGGACAAGCTGCAGTTGCCGTCGTCGCTGCTCCTATTTTCAGGAAATCACGTCTGTCAATTTTTGCCATTTTGTCCTCAATAGAATGTCTGCAAGTATTGTCCGCCCATTACCCACCAAACTCTCATTCCGTAAACTCCGACTGCTACTAATAATGCGGCTAATAGAATTCCTGCTTTAAATTTTTTTAGAGGTGAGACGAGAATAAAGAATGGAATGAGCAAACCAATTATAATTTCTAACCATAAATAAGGGAACCTAAATACACCCATTAGCACAACTTCATGTCCAATTACTTGGCCATGATCACCATATAAGGTTTGCATAAAATCTAAAAACAATAAGAATAAATCAAAAACTAAACCAAACATCATGTATTTAGCCATTTCTTCTATTAATGTCCATTCAACTTTAATTGCAACTAACATGTTTTGAATCCATAGAACCAAAATTAATACTCCAATTCCAGATATAAAGGCTCCAGTTAAAAACAGAAAGGGTGTGAGAGCAGTATTATTTAAAAAGCGACCGGGATTAAGTTGCATAACTACTCCAGTATATAATTCAAGAAGTATGGCTAATACAACAGAAATTATGCCAATCATTTTGGCCCAAAACGGATTGTTTACAATCACAAAATAGCTGTAAACAATTATAGCAATACTGTAGAAAAAAATGAAGGTACTACCCCAAGACATTGGTCCAGTAGCATGCCAGTAACTCGGTAACAGAAGATATAAAAATCGTAATGGTTGGCCTAAGTCCCATATTAATAGCGATGGAACTAATAGCAATATAACAACTGCGGTTATAGAAGCTGTTAAAGCTATAGATTTATAGCGTTCAATACCAAATACCCAACCTAAACTGGATATTATAAATGAACCGGTACTGACCCCTACTAACCAAAAATAGACAGAAATACTTGTTCCCCACGCAACATGGTGAAATACATTATAAGTAATTACACTTTCTTCCATACTAGCGTCCTATTTGAAAAAAAAGTTCACAAATGAATCAAATACTCCTTTGGCTTTATGTGGAATTGTGTGTAAAAAGCCGTTCATATTTGCAATAACTTGAGGCATGGTTGGTTCACCTTCAACAATGTCACCGAAAGCATCACCTTTATGGTTTCGTTTAAAATCATTAAACTCATCTTTTAATTGAGTAGAACGATTGGTATAGCTATGTGGTTCATCCATCAATTCCCAGTCACCGCCAATATAAGAGACTGAGGGACTAGTACCTAATTCTGGTTTCAACACAGTCAAAGTTTCCTTAGAAGCTAACTTAGACACCTCACTATTGGGATCATTCATATCCCCAAAAATTCTTGCTCCACCGACACAAGCTTGAACACAAGAAGGAACTAGACCTTTCTTCACTCGATGAATACAAAAAGTACATTTATCAACTACCATAGTGGGCAGATTTTTATCAGTCCGTTTGGCAGGGATTAAATGTCTAGCATTATAAGGACAGGCAACCATACAAGTACGACAGCCAATACAACGATTATACCGTTGCAGTACAAAACCATCTTTATGTTTAAAAGTTGCTTGAGTTGGACAGTTGCGAACACAGACGGGATAATCACAGTGATTACATAAGCGTGGCATAAATATCCGCCTAGTATTTGGATAACTACCTTTATCACCTTCTTTAACCCAAGTTCGCCAGACTCCTAAAGGAATCCCAAACTCAGCTTTACAAGCGACCATGCAGGACCTACAACCAATGCATTTCCTAAGGTCGATTACCATCGCATATCGTTTCGTTCCGGCTATTCCCCTACTACCGGCAGTTTGTAGCCCATACGAACGATGTGCTTCATGCTTATCTTGCATGATTTTTACCTTTTGTTTTAGATGTAACTGATTTTAAAATATGAATCAAACGTTCATTATTAACTACTATGCAAGAATAAAATTACCCTTAAAATACTGATTAAATATAGTAGATAAACCTACATAAAGTAAATGATTCTTTGAGAATACAAATATGCTTCTTTAGCTTTATTTTTGCCTTGTTTAAGGTCAATTAATTGCTGGTTGCTTGGAATTTTTGATTTATGTTAATTTTATTAAATTAATATATATTGTTAATATATCAAGGATATTATATTCGTAACTACCTACTATGCCATCTAAGTTAATATATGTTGGAGTACAAAGCTTTATAAGTATTTAAGCATAAATTTTAGTTTAAAATTGTAGAGACAAGGCATACCTCTACGTTATAATATCTGTAATTTATGGCAAAGCTAAGGACTGATGTCAATAATTACAAATATTTTATTAACTATTGTTTTGCAGTATCAGTATGGCGTATAATTTATGTAAATTATTCTTAACAATGGTTCGTACAATTTTCAAGTTTAGAAAAGTAAGTAGTGTTATAAATATGAATTAAAGCAAACTTAACAGTTAAAAACTGTCTGAACCATTGTCTTAACTGGTGTTACACAAGGTTCTAAATATTTTTTAATTATAATGTGTAATTAATTTTTAAATATATATAGTTATACAAACGACATGAACGAGTTAGCCATTATTTGCGTAGATGATGATTCCACTATACTTAACAGTTTAGAAATGGAAATCATAAATATCTTTGGTAATTCTTATATAATTGAATTAGCTGAAAATGGTAATGATGCAATAGAAATATGTACTGAATTATTGGAAACTGAAACTGAAATAGCACTGGTTATTGCTGATTACATCATGCCAGAGATGAAAGGAGATGTGCTGTTACAACAGATTCACCAATTATCTCCAAAAACAATTAAAATTATGTTAACTGGGCAGACTGATTTAGAAGCAATAGGCAAGGCAATTACATATGATGATTTGTATCGTTATATTGCTAAACCATGGCAAGTAGAAAATTTACAATTAATACTGGTAAATGCTCTAAGGAGTTATAATCAGGATACAAAATTAGCTAAATTCGACCTTGACCTTGAATTAGAAGTTAGAATTAAACAACGAATGCAAGAAATACAAGATACTAATCAAAGCATAAACGAACTTAATCAAGCTAAAGATGAAATTTTTGCATATTTTACCTAATGATTAAAGTAATTATAGGTTTATTGATTATTGTAATTTTCATATCATCTGTACAATTAATCGTGGTACGGCATAAAAATCGAATGTTATTCATGGAATTACAAATATTACAACAAGCTCAAGATAAGTTAAATGTAGAATTAGGCCAATTACAATTAGAGCATAGTACTCTGACTAATCCAGGTCGGGTTGAGGCTATTGCTAAGGAACAATTAAACATGATAGTACCAAAAGATATTATTTTTATAAAAAGTCATGAGTAGTTATGCCTATTAATCGCCGTAAATCTACTACTCCACCAATATATTGGCAAAGACGGCAATTGATATTGATATTTTTTATCATTGTAGTCAGTATATTATTGTTACGGGCTATATATTTGCAGGTCAATCGGGCCGATTTTTTACAATATCAAGGTAATGCTAGACATTTGCGTACAGTGCCAATAATTGCTCATCGTGGAATGTTAATGGATCGTAATGGAAAGCCGTTGGCTGTTAGCACTCCGGTAGATTCGGTCTGGGTAAATCCAACTCAATTTGTAACTGTACGAGATAAATGGCCTACATTAGCCAATTTATTAGGCTTAAAAACCTCTGCTTTGGAAAGAATTTTAGCTAAACGAATGGAACGTGAATTTGTTTATCTTAAACGGCATGTTGAGCCTAAAATAGCTAGTCAAACCAGAGCATTAAAATTGGCAGGAGTTTTTTTACAGCGTGAGTACAAACGTTATTATCCTACTGGCGAAGTTTCAGCCCATGTTTTAGGTTTTACGAATATAGATGATCAAGGGCAGGAAGGTTTAGAATTAGCTTTAGATAAATTCTTATTAGGAACACCTGGCAAGCAACAGATAGTACAAGATAGAAATGGGCAATTCATTGCGGAACCAGTTAATTTGCTAATGCCGCATATGGGGCAGGATATCAGGTTAACTATTGATAGTCGGTTACAATATTTAGTCCATCGGGAATTAAAGCAGGCAGTATTAAATGCAGGGGCTAGAGCTGGTTCTGCGGTTATTTTAGATGTTCATACTGGTGAAGTGTTGGCGATGGTAAATCAACCAACTTATAATCCAAATAATCGGAATAAATTGCAAAATTATCGCAATCGAGTTGTGACTGATATATTTGAGCCGGGTTCAACGTTAAAACCTTTTACGATAGCCACTGCTTTGGATAGTGGTAAGTATTTTCCGAATACTAAGGTTAATACTAATCCTGGGCGTTTGGCATTGGGTAAGTATACGGTTCGTGATAGTAGGAATTATGGCATTATTGATGTAGCTACGGTAATCAAAAAATCCAGTAATGTTGGGGCTAGTAAAATTGCGTTGTCATTATCTGCTAAACGGTTGTGGCAAATTTTAACTCAGGTTGGGTTTGGTTATATTTCTGGTAGCGGTTTTCCTGGTGAGGTTGCTGGACGTTTGGCACATTTTAGTGAATGGTATAGAGTTCAGCAGGCAAGTATTAGTTTTGGTTATGGAATTGGGGTTAGTTTGTTGCAATTGGCACGAGCTTATGCAATGTTAGGTAATGATGGAATTTTGCCACCAATTCGCTTTCTGGAGGGAGTTAATGCTAAAAAATCTTTGGGAAATGGAAGGCATAAGGTGGTGTCGGCAAAAGTAGCTCAACAGATGTTAGATATTTTGGTTGAGGTAGTGAAACCGGGTGGGACTGGGGAGAAGGCTCAAATTAATGGTTATACGGTTGCCGGTAAGACTGGAACGGTGCGTAAGCCGGTTATCGGTGGTTATTCGGAGAGTGATTATTTGGCATTGTTTGTGGGAATTGTACCGGCGAATAGGCCCCGTTTGGTGATGGCGGTGTTGATAGATGAGCCAAAGGAGGAGTATTATGGTGGAAAGGTTGCAGCTCCGGTGTTTGCTAATGTTATGGCTGAGAGTTTACGATTGCTTAATGTGCTACCGGATAATATAAAATTTAGGTGATTTTTGATATATTTAACTGTTTGAATTAGGATTTTTAGGATTAAGGGATTTCCAGAATAATTGTCAACAATCCGAATTCCTTCCCACGCTGGTAGTTTGCTTTCCTTAATTGTCTGAATCATGATTTACTGGATTTAAGGATTTTTAGGATTAAAACACATTAAAATCAAATCGGTTTTGATTGTAAATCTTGTTAATCCTAAAATCCAGTAAATCATGATTCAGACAAATAATCCCCTAAATCTTGTTCAAACCCTTCAAAATCTCCTCAATCACCCCCTCCGTCTTCTGTATCTTCTCCTCCGTACCTTGCGGATAACTTTGAAAATTACGCAGGGCAGCCTTAGCATATTCCAGTTCGTCTGGGAGGGAGGGCTGCATCAAAGTAAAGAAATTAAAAAGAAAACCGGGTATTTATATAGCTAAAATAAAAGTGAGGGATTATGCAGATGATATTTATTCTGCTACTACAGCAATTGAGGTTAAAGATTTTGATAAGACTGATGATTTGCTGAGAAGCTTGTGGGATAATATGAATGCAGCTTTGGTGGCTGGTGATAAGGATGGATACTGCGTTGAGTTATTTGAATACTGGTGCGAAAGCTAAATATGGGCCGGTATTTGAGGTTTTATTACCTAATATGCCAGAGATTGTGGCTAGTTATTCACCGTTGATGCAAGTTTCTCTGTCTGACAATATTGGTGAGTTTGCAGTTAATCGGACTATTGATGGTGAGTTGAAGATTTTCTTATTATCTTAAGGGGTCTTATGGGGTTTGGCGATTAGATTCTATGTAGGTGAATACCAGAATTTTACATCAATTTAAGCAAGGAATACCACATGAACCGTTACATATTAATTGGAATAATTATACTCCTCCAAGCCTGTGCTTCGCCAATTTACTATGCGAAAAGAATTCAGGGACAGGTTGTTGATGAGCAAACTGGAGAGCCAATTGAGGGTGCTATTATTGTTGCCCAATGGATTTTATTTCATCAGGGACTTGGTCATAGTGGGCATGATTCTAGGATACGTGTTGTGGAAACTGTAACTGATAAAAATGGCTATTATACTATTCATGGTTCTCCAATGATAAGAGCTATTCCTTTCACTGAATTGGACTTTTATGACCCAAAAATATCCGTTTTTAAAGAAGGTTATCGTTTAACTTCATTTGCTAATGATTTTGCTGGAGATAGAAGTGGTATGATTCGTTCATCAGACATAGATGGAGTAACTATTCGTCTTGAACGACCTTCGCCTTCAATTCAAAAACGTCTTACTAACATGAGGATATTTTTTCACGAAATATATGGTGTAGCTACCCAGAACTGGAGGAATTTTCCAAGAATGTTAATGGCCATGTACGAAGAATTACAAAATATGGATTTAAAAGGTATTAATTCAGCTCTTATACCAGGTATTCCAGACATTAGTAAGTTTTCTGCTACCGATAAAGAATTTTTAGAGGAGTTCAAAAATGGAAAATAAACATTTTCCCTATCTTACATTGTGCTTATCTGTTTATTTACCATACAATCTGTTCAAAGTTATAACTATGATAGTCATGTAGGGTGGGTAACTAGTTTTATCATTGCCCACCATTTAATTATTTATAACATAAGGAATTTTATATGAATCGTTACATGTTAATTGGAGTAATTATACTCCTCCAAGCTTGTGCTTCGCCAATTTACTATGCCAAAAGAATTCAAGGGCAAGTGGTTGATGAACAAACTGGGCAACCTCTTGAATCAGTGATAGTTGTCGCTGAGTGGGTATTATTGCATAAAATACCAGGCAAATATTACCATGATAAAAAATTGCGAATAGTTGAAACTCTTACCGATCAGAATGGCAATTATGTTATTTCTGGCTCTCCTATGGTACGACTCAGACCTTTAACTGAACTAGCTAATCGTGATCCAGAAATGTCTTTTTTTAAAAAAGGATATAGTCCATTATTTGTATCAAATTCATACGACCGAGACACTGTAATTAGGTATTCAGAATGGGGTGATAGAGTACTTAAATTAAAACGTTTTAACTATTCAAATGAAAGATATGCACATTCCCTTAGTATTTTATATAATTATCCTGACTATAGAGAATGGCAGTCTGTTCCTAGATTGTTATTATCTGTGTATGAAGAGGTACAAAGACTTAATTTAAGTGGTGTTGATGTTCCTGATATTAACAAATTTTCTGTTACTGATAAACAATTTTTAGAGGAATTTAAAAATGAAAAATAAATTTTTTTCCTATTTGGTATTGTACTTATCTGTTATCTGTTTATTTATCATACAATCTGTTCAAGGTTATAACTATGATAGTCATGATAAACTCACAAAAAAAGCGGTTACATATTCACAACTAGAGCAATATCTTCCTACAATTGGTTTTAAGTCTACTAAAGATATATTGGCCTTTCATATACCCTCCATGTCTTTTATGCCTCCTTGCACTAAAGAAATAGGAAATATCAGTTAATCAGTTTTTCCATAACTTGCAAAGGATTTTTTTCTACCAGAGTACCTTTATGAAATAGAGTTATTAACTGTAAAGGGCCATCATTAAAAGCCTTGGAAGCCACATTATCCGGACTGATAGTAAAACGTCCTAGAGCTTTCTCCGTAGGCCATTTAATACCAGTGTAAACCACGTAAATTAATTCTGAACACACAATTTTATCAGTTGTTTCTACATTAAAATTAAAATCATATTCCTTTCCAACCTGACGTAATGCCAAAATAACCCTTTCTGCCAATTCTTTATCAGTCAAATTGGTGTTACGCAAAATAGCTAAATCATCAACATTAAGAAAATCTTGTAACAAGTTCATCTCTACACCGGGGCGAAGAGCCTCTATCACTAAATGCCTTTGCTGGATTTGCTGGTGATATTGTTTTACAACTTCATGTTCCCATATTCCCAATTTTCGCAATTCTGGTTCGGTACCAACCCAAATAGCAGCATGTCCCCAATGGCCTGGAATAAATTTATCAGTTAACCGAAATGGAGTTTTTTCCAATAAAATATCGCCTGTTCGTAATTGTTCAGATACTAATTTTGTTATTTTAGGTTTTTGATAAAGTTTACCTTTACGAGTTTCAATCAGTCCAACTGAATTACCAAAGAATTTACTAAATAAATTTACTCCAGAATTAGCAAGTTGATACAAAGTATCTCCACCAATTGCTTCCATAAATTTTAGCTTTCTATTTATAATATTCAAAGGGGAATTTTTCTTGGCTAAGTTATATGAAGGGCTTTGCTCTATCAATAATTGCAAATAATTAAAACTAGGATCATCTGCTAAGCCAGTGGCTAATAATTCAACCTGTTCTTCATAAAACTGCAATGATTGCTTAATTCGTCGTTGTTTTCTATATGAATTATAGTCTTTAGTAACTTTAGCTAATTCATTTTTACCAATACCATAACCAGAATCACTTTCATTCAAAAATCGTCGGAGTTTCTTATCTTCTTCAAAAATAGAAATGGCTAACATATAGTTATCATAGAGAGTCAGTGCTGCTGATAGAGATAACATAACACCTTTTAATCTATTAGCTGGTGAAATTAGTTTAACTCCAAGTGGGTTGTCAGTGTCTAACCAACATTCATAACCATTAACAAATTGGTTTAGCCGATCGCGCAATTTTATATGTTCCACCATACCTAAATTTAATGTATTAGCATCATTGCCAGACAACGGTTTGCCACTGTTAATATTGGTTTTAAGACGTTTGGCAACTTGGAGGGTTTTTTCTCGATAAGTTAAGGCTTGTTCAATTAATGATTGATATTTTAATACGTCTTGATGCAATGATTCAGTTACAGTTGCACCAGAACCATAGTAGTGGTCAAAAGTATATTTCCAACAAGCTTGTTGTTGCACTGGTTGTGGAGAGCAAGCTGCCAAAACTAAAATAAGAATATAAGAGTAGTTCATATTGTTTTGAGGGGAATTTTGGGAAAATTATGTATTGACAGGGCAAGAAATTTGCCCCTACATAATCTATAAGTAACCTTGAGCTAATTGATGCAAAGGAACTTGAGATTCATCATGTATAATTACGATTGTGCCAGCAATTTTATCATGCCAAGTCTGATGGCGTTTATCTATTAACATCCAGAAAAAACCAAGAAATAGTGGCAAGGCCGAAATTAAATAAGCAACATAACGCAATATTGACTGCTTTAACGTGATAGGTTTACCAGTTTTAGCGTCTACAATCTCGCAATCTAACAGTAATTTACCCGGAGTTGCTGCATATTTAATCCAAAACCAGATAGTTATCAGAGCTGGTAATACCGAGATAATTAAAGCAATTCGCCATTCATATTGAGGTATGTAATTTGGATCAGTAATGTCTGGCAGGCTAATAGGACTACAATTATAGCTAAAATACAATAATAATATCAATAGTGGATACAACCAAATGGCATCTAATGCTAGTGCTATTGCCCGCCGCCAAAAACTAGCATGTTCAGTTAAAAAATTTATCATAGTTTATAGCCTCTATGTACAGCGACTACACCGCCGGTTAAATTATGATAGTCACACCGTTCAAAACCCACCTCTTCCATTTGCTTTAATAAAGTATCTTGATCTGGATGCATACGAATTGATTCTGCTAAATAACGATAACTATCAGCATCTTTGGTAACTAATTTGCCGATGAATGGTAATACTTTGAAAGAATAGATATCATAAAATGGTTTTAAGGGCCGGATTTTTAAATCGGAAAATTCTAAAATTAAAGCTTTACCGCCTGGTTTCAAAACTCGATACATCGAAGCTAAAGCAGCATCTTTATCAGTAACATTACGCAATCCAAATGCTATTGTAATAAGATCAAAGCTATTTTTCGCAAAAGGCAAAGATTCAGCATTAACTTGAGCATAATTTATCAAAACTCCTTTATTTAACAAGCGTTCACGACCTACTTGCAACATGGCAGAATTAATATCAGCCAAGATTACTTCTCCTTCTGGTCCCACTTGTTCAGCAAATTTAATTGCTAAATCACCAGTTCCGCCAGCTAAATCAAGCACTCGTTGGCCTGGTTTTACTCCTGCTAATGCAATAGTAAATCGTTTCCATAAGCGATGAATTCCACAGGACATTAAATCATTCATCAAGTCATAACGAGTTGCCACTGAATCAAATACTTCAGCAACTTTTTTTACTTTCTCTTGGCTTGGAATTTGGGTAAATCCAAAATGGGTTTTTTCAGAATCCATATTATTTATCCTATATTTGGATTAGTGTATGTATAGCAATTCTTAATTATGAATGCTTAATTCTTAATGATATTCTATAATAATATCTTGTAGGGGCAATCCTTTGCTCTTAAGGGATTACCCATAATCAAATTTGTGAGACAATTATTCTTCATCTAATTCCATGTCTTCCTCTTCAGCTGTAGCAGAAATAAGTTTGCCACCACTAAATTCAAGCTCTTGTAGAAGATATGGGTTTTCTTCAAATTCTAATCTAGTTAAACTACCGGTGGCTGAAACTAAAAAGCCTTTGCCAGTACGTTTACCATCTTCAAAATTACCTTCATAACGATCTCCACCACTTGATACATAAATCCCTTTTCCAGTACGTTTGCCATCTAAAAAATCGCCACCATATAACTCGCCATCAAACCATTTAAGAGTTCCATTGCCATGACGAAATCCTAAATTAAAATCACCCTGATAACGATCCCCACTGCCCCAAATGTATAAACCTTCACCAGTACGTTGGTCATTCATATATTCGCCAACATATATATCGCCATTTATCCATTTATAAATACCAACTCCATGCCGTTTACCATTGACAAAATCGCCAGAATAGTGATCTCCATTAACCCAAATATATCTGCCTTGACCAGTACGTTCACCATTTATATAATCACCATCATAAGAATCACCATTTTGCCAAACTACCTTAACTATACCAGCAAGATCAGAATTGGTGGTTTTGTTATCATTAGCAGATATTATTTCAGGGTCGGTATCTGGGATATCTATTTGCGTAGGAACTGAAGGTTTATTAAGCTTTTTATGATAAGTGATTACAGATGCTAATACATTATCAGATTTTGCTTCATTCTCAGTATCATCTTCTAAGTTATCATTATCAGCTAATGTAGATGTATCTTCCTCAACATCTCCAAAACCATCATCAATATCATCTTCTGAGTTTGAATCCATTAGTTCTACATTAGATTCTGCTAATTGTTCAGCCTCATTTATATTTTTTGCATCGTCAGTATTTTCTTCAATATTATTACTCTCAGTTACAACTTTTTTAGCTTCATGCTTAGCAGCTAATTCATATGTTTCAATAATATTTTTTGGTGTTGGACGATCTGGTGCTGGCCTACCTCGACTAGTTATTGTTATTTCAATTTTAGGAAAGTTAGGTTTATAATTTAAAGTTGTTAATTTACCTTCGTCACGTTTACCTTCAGCAAAATCACCTTTAAAACGTTTTCCATTTGTCCAAAAATAACTTCCTTCGCCATCACGTTTATTATCTACATACTCACCTTTATAAAAATCACCATTAGACCAGGTATAGATTCCATTACCATCAAGTTTCCCTTCAAGAAATTCACCTTTGTAAGAATCTCCATTACTCCAAAGATAAACTCCGTCGCCATTACGTTTTCGGCCTTCATAATCACCATAATAACTATCACCATTAGCAAACTTGACATATTTTTTTTCAATTTGTACATCATCGTCAGCATATAGCGGTGTCATTAAAATAAATATTAATAACCAATACTTAGACTTAATCATAAAAATAACCTATTTAATATTTTTAATTTCCATGCACCAGAATATATTTCCAACTTATCTTTTGAGTACTGGATATTTATATGTAATTTATTGATAATAAGTTCAATTAAACTGTAGGCTGGGTAGAGCTAAACCCAGCAAACCTTTTAAAATATTGCAAAAACTAGTGCATGGTGATTGATAAGATTCATTAAGAGTTAGCTGAATTCACCTGCTCACAATTATTTAATCATTTTTTACCACGTCGTTTAGAGTTTTTCTTACTACGTGGAGCAGTAAATGTAGGAGTTGAAACCGTTTTATCAGATTTATTGGGAATGACATCTAATTTTGTAGATATTTCAGATGTTTCATCTTCTAATTTAGCAGGTTCAACCATTGGTGGTTCACTAACTAATTTAAGCACAATACCAGCTAATGGTGGTACAACTACCAACATGGAGTAAGGTCGTTCCATCCAAGGGCTATCTTCAGCTTCCAATATCATAGCACCATTGCCTACGTTACTGCCACCATAACAACCTGCATCAGAATTCAAAATTTCTTGATAAATTCCTTTGGTTTGCAAACCGATACGATAATTATGCCGTGGTACGGGAGTATAATTAACTATAACAATTATCTCGGAATCATCGCCTTTACGCAGATAAATTAATACCGATTGTTCTGCATCATGACAATCAATCCATTCAAAACCTTGCCATTCAAACTCATATTTATATAAGGCTTCAGAATTATGGTATAAATTATTTAAGTCTTTAACCAGTAGTTGTAAACCTTTGTGATATTTATACTCTAAAACATACCAATCCAAAGTATTAGCACTATTCCACTCAGCAACTTGTCCAAACTCAGTTCCCATAAATAGTAATTTTTTACCCGGATGAGTGAACATATAGGTATACAGCAAACGCAAGTTAGCAAATTGTTGCCATTCATCACCTTGCATCTTAGTTAGCATAGAACCTTTACCATGCACAACTTCATCATGAGAAAATGGTAATAAAAAGTTCTCGGTAAAAGCGTATAACATACTGAAAGTTAACATGTCTTGATGATATTTACGATGAACAGCTTCTTTCGACATGTAACTCAAAGTATCGTTCATCCAGCCCATATTCCATTTGAGACTGAAACCAAGCCCACCACCATCTGCTGGTCGAGTAACTTGGGGCCATGAAGTTGATTCTTCGGCCATTATTAATACGCCTGGGTGTTCAGCATGAGCCACAACATTCAATTCACGCATGAATTCTATTGCTTCTAAATTTTCTCGCCCACCAAATTCATTAGGAATCCATTCTTCTCGTGAATAGTCTAAATATAACATTGAAGCAACTGCATCTACTCGTAAACCATCTAGGTGCATTTCCCTTAACCAATATAAAGCACTAGAAAGTAAGAAATTTTTAACTTCATAACGGCTGTAGTTGTAGATTAAAGTTGACCAATCTAAATGTTCACCTTTACGTGGATCTTCATGTTCATACAGAGGAGTTCCATCGAACCGACCTAAACCATGAGCATCTTTCGGAAAATGAGCTGGTACCCAATCTAAAATTACTCCAATGTTATGCTGATGACAATAATTAACTAAATAGCGAAAGTCTTCTGGTGAACCATAACGGCTGGTCGGAGCATAATAACCGGTGGTTTGATAACCCCAAGAACCATCAAAAGGATGTTCAGTAATTGGCATTAATTCAATATGACTAAAACCTAAATCAGTTACATATTCTACTAATTGTTTAGCTATTTCCCGATAATTTAAAAACTCACCTTCGGGGCCACGTTGCCAAGAGCCTAAATGAACTTCATAAATCGACATTGGAGAGTGCAACCAATCCCAATTTTTGCGTTTTTCCAACCATTCTTCATCACTCCAAGCATAGGGTACATTATCCACTACAATAGAAGCAGTATTAGGCCGTAGCTCAAAAGATTGCCCGTAAGGATCAGATTTCAACAAAATCTCATTGGTTTGCCGATTCCTAATTTCAAATTTATACAAAGTTTTAGGACCAATATCTGGGATAAATAATTCCCAAATCCCATTACCTCCATGAGATCGCATCGGATGAGAACGACCATCCCACTGATTAAAATCACCTACTATACTAATACGCTCGGCATTTGGAGCCCAAACTGCAAATAAAATTCCACCAATACCATCGGTTTGATGCACATGGGAGCCTAAAAAACGGTAAGCATGCCAATGTTTTCCTTCACTGAACAAGTGCATGTCAAAATCGGCTAATTGGGCTGAAAAAGTATATGGATCATGAGTAATATGATCACGGCTGTCTTTATCTCGCCAAATTAATCGATAATGTTCTGGTATTTCGGCATCACCTTGCCATTCAAATAAATCGGTTCCTTCTATACGTTGCAGAGGTAAATTGCCTTCTGCGATAGTAACTGTTTCAGCATAAGGAATATAAACACGTATCGTAGTCTTGCCATTGACAGAATGTTTACCCAACACCGAAAAAGGATCATGGTGGCGAGCATCAATAATTTTTTGTAAATCGGCATTAAGTTTTGGAGCTGTCATTATTTTTTATTCCTATAGATAATTAAATATAGTGTCGTTATTTATGAAACTTGAGGAAAACTATACTTATAAATTATTTTATCATCTTTATATTTCGTTGTATAGGAAATAAGTATATAATTTATCCTAACATTAAAACTAGTTGGCAATTTAATCATTGAATTCAAACATATTTAATTTACAAAAACTCTCTACCACATCTAGCAATTCTTAATTATAAATGCTTAATTCTTAATTAAATTAGATATAAATATCAAATTCTTAATTTGTATTGATATAATACATTCAATTGGGAAAAGCTATAATCTAAATTTTGGTTAGATAAATCTTTAAGTTAACTCTTAAAGCAACTTTACCAAACTTAATATATTGCTAAATCAACAAAAATAATATATATTTTAATTATACTATTTTATAGATGTTTTAGGAGACTAAATTTATGTTTATTAAAATCTTAATGACAGCAGTTATGTTGTCAGTATTATCAGTTCAAGCCAATGATGTAACTACGGGAATTAACCCTGGAACCTTAGAAGTATTGCAAATTGATGGTAAAAAGCCAACTGCAAAACTAGAAATGCCGTTACAACATACCGATGTCAAAATTGAAGTATCTGGTTTTGTGGCAAGCGCAGTTGTAACTCAGCAATATAAAAATCCGTTTAACCAACCAATTGAAGCGATTTATACTTTCCCATTGCCAAATGATGCGGCAGTAGATGATATGCAAATGACTGTTGGGAAACGGATTATTAAAGGTCTTATCAAACTCAAACAGGAAGCCCGGAAAATTTATGAAACAGCCCGTAACCAAGGTCAGCGAACTTCTCTACTAGAACAAGAACGGCCTAATATTTTCACTCAATCTGTCGCTAATATTATGCCGGGTGAAAATATAGTAATTACCATTCGTTACGTCAATATTCTTAAATATAGCGAAGGTAGTTACGAATTAGTATTTCCGATGGTAGTTGGGCCTAGATATATCCCCGGTAATGTTGCAACTGGATATAGTGGTACTGGTTGGTCACCGGATACTGTTCCAGATGCCTCTCGTATCACTCCACCAGTATTAAAATCAGGTGAACGCACCGGTCACGATATATCTTTAGCAGTCAAATTGAATGCTGGAGTATCTATTAAAAAAGTGCATTCCACCTCGCATGTGATTGATATTAAAAACGTTAATTCACATGAAAGTATTATCAATATCCATCCAGCTGATACTTTGCCTAATAAAGATTTTATTTTACGTTATCAAGTAGCTGGTCAAGCTCCTGAAATTGCTACTATTACCCATCATGATGAACGGGGTGGTTTTTTCACCTTAATGATTCAGCCTCAACAAACTATTAATGATGACCAAATCTTTCCACGGGAACTTATTTTCATTGTTGACACTTCTGGTTCCATGAGTGGGTTTCCGATAGAAAAATCTAAGCAAGCTATACGTAAAATTATCAAAGGAATGCGTTCTTTGGATAGGTTTAATATAGTGCGATTTGCTGGTGATACCGGAACTTTATGGAGTCATCCTCGGCCTTATACTCAGACTAATGCTGATGAGGCTATGCGTTATGTAGAAAGTTTTCGTGGTATGGGTGGAACTGAAATGCGTCAAGGTATAGTAAAGGCTTTAGCCCAACCAGCCGCACCGTCTTATTTACGAATTGCATTTTTAATGACCGATGGTTATGTAGGCAATGAATTTGGTATTTTTCAAGCTATTGAGAAGGAAAGACGTGGAGCAAGAGTTTTTTGTTTAGGAGTAGGCTCTTCAGTAAATCGTTATCTATTAGATCGGGCGGCTGAAATTGGGCGTGGCGAAGCTTTTTATGTACGTCAAGATGAAACTAGCGATAACGTTATTAACCAATTTTTCCAACGAGTTGATAAGCCAGCTTTAGCCCACATTGAAATTGATTGGGGTAATTTGGATGTCAATGCACTGTACCCAGCTAAAGTTCCTGATTTATGGGCTGGTCAACCAATTTTAATCCATGGTCGTTATAATAAGGGTGGAAAAAGCACTATCACTGTGGAAGGTGAATTGGTGGGACAAAAATATGTACAAAAATTATCGGTTGAATTGCCACAAAATAATTCTGCTAACGAGGCTATGGCAACGGTATGGGCTAGACAAAAAATCCACCAATTGATGAATAAAATGGTACGTGCAGGTCAAACCCAAGATTTGATTGAACAGGTGACAACCGTTGGACTTGATTTTAAATTGATGACTCAATGGACTAGCTTTGTGGCTGTCGAAGAGCGTATTGTTAATGTTGCAGGTAAACCGCAAACTATTGTGCAGCCAGTTGAATTACCAGAAGGTGTTGCTTATGAAGGAATATTTGGTGAAACTGTTGAAGCAGAACAAAATTTCAGGGCTATGTCGGCACCAAAATTTAAAAAGTTTTCATCTTCTAAAGAACGTAGAAAAACTGATAAAGGTATAATGTCAGCTGCACCACATCCAGTACAACCTCTTGGTGCTATAGGATTTGCAGAAGCTGCTCCTGAAGCTAACGAAAAGATTAAAGTATCAGAATTATCGAAAGATATTGGTGATACTCTAATACTTTCTGATGACGAAGATGCTGAAAAATTGGATACAGGGATCACTTTCGCTTCTGGTAAAACTGAACTAAGCTTGAGAGTTAAGATTATTTTGAATATGATTGCCAAGCAAATTTGCCAAAATAGTATCAAATCCATAGTTATAACTGGTCACACAGATAATAGTCCAACTGATGATTTCAAACAAAAATTATCCTTAGAACGAGCTATAGCTGTAGCGGATTATTTACTTAGTAAATGTTCGTCAATTAATAAGGATAAATTAGTTGTCACTGGTAAAGCTGATAGTCAACCAATTGCTGATAATAATACCGAGATTGGACGGGCTAAAAATCGGCGAGTTATGATTGAAATCAAGAAATAATTACTGGTAAAGTAAGTTGTACTTAAGGTTCTGTTGATATTTGGCAATGATAATGATTTTGAATCGTCTTAGATTCTAACAAGATATTTTTTATAGAAATTAGCTTACTTTTCTAGAAAAATAACAATGTTTGGGTCTCAGATATTATCATAAAATGCCAACAGAACCTTCAGAATCCAGTTCATCTTATCTGCAAATGTGAATTTTAAGTTAAAAACCATTATCCTTAATGCAGCAAAATATGTTGAAATACCTCAAGGAAGAGAAAGAATTTATATTGTTGGATTTAAGGGAAAGGAAAATTATTCTTTTGATTCAGTGGTCACAATTTTCCCATTATTTTAGATGGAGATTTTCCGAGAAGATTGACTCCAAAGGAATGTTTTAATATTTTATATCAAGTTACTCAAAATGAAAAAACATAAAAATTATGAAATTCTAAATCTTATTGGGTATGGTTTATCTAAATTTAATAATGATTTTATAAAAGAATTTGGTTTTAATACAAAAACTGCTTTTTATGATTTTTG
>DAOUSR010000164.1 GCA_030627125.1 Thioploca sp. | reverse complement strand
GGAGCGGTATGAGGTGAAAGTCTCACGTACCGTTTTGAAGACGAGTTTGACAGGGCGACTTGTCAGGCTTAGTTTAACTATAGTCGCCTCCAATTTATCCCAAACTTATCACACTCAAGCGTGTTAACCAATCATGCCAGTTACAAACTATCCTTCTTCCGCCGCATGACCAACAAATTTTTCGGTTTATCCTGTACCACAAATTCATAATTTTGCTTTACTACCGGTCTTTCTACCCATGCGGTCATTTTATGCCAATTCAGCCAATCGACAAAATACTCAATATCTTTGTTCAACATGTATTCTGGCAACTTACCTTGTTGGCGAGCTGCTAATGATTCTGGATTAGTTTTACCATCTAAATTGATCGTGCGATCGTGAAAATAACCAGTCGTGCCAGATTGCCACGAACCCACCCAAACCTCGTCTGAGACATTATCTGTGATCCACTTAGCCAGATGAAAATGGAGGCTATAACCGCCTAAATATTGATGATAAATACTGGTCTGGTTGGTAAATAAATAAGAACGGACATGTAAACCAGCCATGATAGTGATAAATACCAATGCAATTACTGGCATGGTAATAACTGGTAAACGTCGCCAAATATATACCACGACACTGGCCCACAACAGAGCAAAAAAAGGTGTGGTTGGAAACATATAACGGTCAATAAAATAAGTAGCTCCAAAAAATAATCCATAAAAAGTTACCAAACTTATCGTGAATATGCTGATTAATACGGTCAAACGTCGTTCTGCCAAAGGTAATTTTCGCACTAGCATCCATACCAGCACTAGCACCATGAAAATAGCACAAGCAACTTTGACCCAAGTTTGAGTATCTAACGAATGGGGAATTGGTAAGAACACAAATAAGTATTCAACCAAAAAAGTTGGGATGTGAGATAAATTTTCTGCAAATACCGCAGTTAATGATTCTGACTGTCCACTAATTGGCATAAGATGGCCAAAATTTGCTACATTATTGATTAACCAAGGTAATGCCACGATAACTGAAGTAGCTCCCATCATAATTACTTGGAGAAAGCGGCGTTTTAATGCGGCAAATTCAAATGAGCCTAATAATAAATGAGTTATGCAAGCGGCAAATATAAGTAACGAGGCATCATTCCGCACCCAAAATGTTATCCCTAATAATACTCCCAAACCAAACCAACGCCACATACTCCAACTCTGGTTTGAGAAGCTAAATAACATGGCTATGCCTATCAAACAGAAAGAATATACCGCCGTTTCTAAACCATTCATGGTATGGCCAACTAAGATAGGGCTGGCATACCAAGTGGCTGCTGCTAGTGCCGCTATTGTTCCAGCCTGATGAGAGTTATGTAATATACGTTTTCCTCCTTGCCAAAGTATCCCAGCCGCTAAACTAGCCATAATAAATTGCATCAGAATTACAAATATAATCCCTTGAATTTTATCGCCATCCACTAGCCAATAACCAACCGCCCATAAGCCTGTCGTCAGAGGTTGCGTGCCATTGGTGGGAATGGTGCCATCCGCTATGCTCATGCCATGACCAAGAGCCATATTTCGAGCAATCGTCATCATCAGATAGCCATCTTCAGAAACTGAATTTATCATACGTTCTTGGGATAACAAAGGCGTTAACCGAGCAAAGCCTCCGATAAGAATAAGCATTGTAATCAGTATAATAAAACCACGGCGTTGTAAAATCATTATCTTAATTCCTGTTTGAATTTGAAGAGCATAATTATAACGGTAATAGCTAAGAAAATAGCTCCCAAACTACCTAATAATACTGGCGAAATATCGTTAGGTAATAGGTTGACTAAATTTCTGGGTCTGGCAATTAGAATTAAGCTTGGAAGCAGCAATATCCCAATTTGCCATCTGACACTTACTAACAGCATCATTGCCAAGAAAAATATTGTGTAATCATAGAGGTGAATCGGTAAAAAGATTGCAGTCAAAGCAAATATTAGCACCAGTTGCAATAGGTTCTGATAATTCGGAATGTTACTTTGGCGAAATGTCACGGCTAAAATTAACGTAACAAGCAAACCTATAATTGGAGAGATAGAAATCGTGCTATGACTAAATCCTAAGCTACCTAAAATTACATAAAGTCCAGACATATTTGTTGGAGCGTTGAACGAAATTGATGTGTAGGCATTCATTATATTCATCATTTCGGTGATTGGATTATATGAACCACCTAATATTAAAATACCCATACTGGTAAGCCCAACCAATAGTGATGATAATCCTAAAAAAGCCCAATTAGTTTCTCGAACTAGCAAAAATATGACGAATAATAATGATACGTGAGGTTTAATACTGGCCAACACGATAAATAGTGCAGCTAACCAAAGCTTTTTATGTTGCAAGAAATATGCTGCTCCAAGGCAACCAACCAAAGCTAACAAAGAAGTTTGACCTAAAAATATGGTAGTTGGAATAGCTGCCAACATGCAACCTAAACCAGTTCCAATCCCTATGTTACTTAATTTTACATTGGGTAAATTTTTTATAAATGCCGCTGCAAACCAAGCTATTAGCAATAAAAATAATATATTAATGAAATCTAAGATGTATTTTGCAGTATCCCAAGGAAATAAGGCTAATGGTATGGAAATGATTCCGAGAGTAGGCGGATAAGCAAATACAGCTCCACCTTCTTTAAGAAATTCTTTTCTAGCTGATTCATTTACCATATGCTGTTTCCAGAATTTTCCAAAATTTTCAATATCATATGGAGATTTACCAGCTAACCAAGTAGCACCACTAACATAAATATAGCGTCCATCAAGGTGTCTGGCTTTACCATCACTGAGTAAAGTAGTGCCTAAAACATAAGCAAAACAACCAATAAAAAACAAAATACCAAAAATATTTGTTAAATTAATTTTCATATTAAATGTGTAAAATTTGTAGATAGATTTAAAATATTACGAAAATAATGTATTCCATATTGAAATAAACTAATGTAACGATGTTTATAATGAGCTATTGGAATAGTTATCTTTTAGAACCAAATACTAAACAGCAATGGTTTGGCCAATTTTTGTAACTAATTGTTATTAAAGTATTTTTTATTTTCACAATAAAATTATAAAATGCTTAAATTTCAATAAGTTAAATTTTAATTTGAGTCTATTTTTTAAAACTGTTCTCCCCATTCTTTTTGGTTGAGTGGCTCTACTTCTTTAAAGTTTTTACTTGGTCTAGCCTTTTGGCTATATAATTTTTAAAATTTGCTAACTTATCTTGCTCTTTTTGTCGCATATATTGCTCCATAAAAGCGTAGTCTGGTTTGCCTTTTTTATTAATAGGTAAAAGATTTTTTTCTTTTTGTATTCGACTGTCGTTTATTTCTCGGTTGAAACTATATTTTTCACTTAATTTTTCAGTAAAAGTTGAAATAAACAAATAGATATAAGGATTAAATAATTTATTTTCTAATTTTGAAACGTGGTCACTCGCTACAAAAAATAAGGATGATAAAACGTTACGCCGACACTACCACTATTTGCAATTGTTAAGCAATTATTGAATATTCTTACATTTTTTTATTTCATACAAAACCATCAACACCATTATTAAAAGCTGTTGAAGAAACATAAGGTACGTTCCCTTTTTTATGGTCATCTTTTTTTAAAAGTTTTCCTCTTTGTATTTCTGGAAAAATATCATTTAAATACCCCCCCCATTGGATATTTTTCAACGCATCATTTAGTTCAAGCTTTTTTTTACTTTGTCTGAATTTTCATCAAACAAATATTCTCTGCCTTGCATAATCATATTGAACTCAAAAGTGAGATAATCGGCAATGGTTTTTTCAAAGTCTTCTTCTTTGGGTATTTCATCATTGAAACAATAATCACCGTGATAAAAAATGCGGTTAAAAACAGTGCGATTTTGATTAAAAACAACTCCAGAAAAATTTTATCAGACTCCAACAAATTTTCTATAACACGATCTAATTTGCTTAAAATATAACCAGAGAGAAAAGCGGAAATGGTCTTGGTCAATCCAGAAAATTGTTCTTTTTCAGTTTTAGAAGAAGGAGAAACCAGAAATCCAACTCCCCAGCCTAGAATAGCTCCAAACAAACAGATTATCCAATTAAAAAAATAAGTATCATTCTCTATACCTAATTGATAAGATAATCAAATTAATGCTATAGAAGCTAAAAAAGCAGATGAATTACTGGTAATTACAGTCCATTGATAGCTACTTTTTTAAATTTCTAGGTTCATAAATTTTCCTTTGTATTTCCATGTTTGTTCGATAATGCTATTCTTAATACAATAGTAGCAGACAACTCTATAAATACCAAAACTATAAACAGACTTTTTCAGAAGAATCGATGGCACATAATATGGCAAAGTAATAGTCCTAAACAAAGTAGTGGTAGATTTATTAAATAATTTTATTGTAATTTTAAACCATTATCACTACTTTATTTAGGACTACCACAAAATTAACATATAATCAATTTGATATTTTGGAAATTATAAAGTAATCTAATGTAATAGTTATTTACAATGAAAAGTTATACTTCATTATCGAAAAATTATATTTAGGATTTCCGTTAAAAATACGATATATATAAATATCTTATCTATCAATAATATTGATTACTCTAAAAACCTATCACTTAATAATTAAAAAACGAAAATCTTAACATTAATTTAGTAGTTAATAAAAAATTTATTAGAATATTTAAAACTCTTGTTTAAGTACAGTGCATTTTATATAGTTATAAAGTCTAAATAAATCTTGGCTAGTATTATGCTAATTTAAAATATTCTGTACCATAATCTTAACTAGTTAATTTAAGGAGCAGCCAGTTTAGTAGGTTGCATTTATTATGAAAATTTTTCTGGTATTATTTCTAAGTAGTACATTCGTCAATATAGTGAGTGCTAATGATGAATCACTCCAAAAAGGCCTTGATTTTTATCAACAAGGTAATTTTACTCAAGCGATTGAAGTTTGGGAAACTGCATTGCAGAAAGAAAATACTCCACAATTTGATACTTTACTTAGGCTAAGTAGTGCTTATCAGGCGTTAGGTAATTATAATTCTGCATTAAACGCTACTCAACAAGCTATATCCATATCACATGGTATACCGGAACAAGAAGTATTAGCTCATAGTTATTTGGGTGATATTTTATTAGCTTTACAACAACCAGACAACGCATTTGAGGAATTAGAAAAATACTTGCCTATGGCTCGTACTTTAGATAACAAACTAATCTTAGCTAATTTGTTAAATAATATGAGTAATACTTTAAGTACTGAACAATATTATCTCGAAGCATTGCCAATGTATCAAGAGGTGGTTGAAATAGCAGAACGTGCAGATGATACTTTGTTACAAATTCAGGCATTAAGTAATCAAGCCCAGGTGTATCTGCAACAAAATGATCTGAAAAATAGTGTCATAGTTTTAGAAAAAAACTTGGATTTGTTAACTAAATTACCTAATAACCATGCTAAAGTGTTTAATTTACTTAGTTTGGGACAGTTAGTTGTTAAATTACAACCAAAAATTGTTAGTCCTAAACTAAATGCCTATAATATCTTTACCGAGGCTTTACAAATTTCTAATCAATTGCAAGACACTCGTTCGATTTCCTATGCTAAAGGTTTTTTAGGACAGCTTTATGCACAGAAACAACTTTATTCTGAAGCTTTAAAATTAACCAGATCAGCAATATTTTTAGCTCAAGAATTGCCTGATTTGTTATATCTATGGGAATGGCAACAAGGTAATATTTGGCAGTCTCAGCATAATCTGGAAGAATCTTTAGCCGCTTATCAACGTGCTTTTAATTATTTAACACCAATTAGAAATAGTTTGATTAATGGACAACGTAACTCAAGTGAACTATTCTATGAACGAATTCGCCCTATTTATTATAGTCTTGCTGATGTTCTGCTCCAGAAAGCTCAACAATTTCCAGAAAATTCAGCTCAAAAAAAGCAATTTTTAATTCAAGCTAGAGACGCAGTTGAACAGTTAAAAGAAGCTGAATTACAAAATTATTTCCAAGATGAATGTGTTTCTGCTGTAAAAACTCAGATAACCGAATTCAAAAGTTTAGATAAAAATACGGCAGTATTATATCCAGTTTTACTACCTGAGCGTATGGAATTATTACTAACTACTTCTGACAATATGCATCAAATTGTTGTACCAGTTGGTTATAAAGAAATTAAACAAGTGCTATTGAAGTTTAGTAAAAATTTACAACGGGTGACAGAAGGTCGGTTTATCAAGCAGTCTAAACAGCTATATAACTGGATAATCAAACCGCTTAAGAGCAAGATGGTTGAACATAACATTGAAACTCTAATAATTGTACCTGATGGTCCTTTACGTACAATTCCTTTTGCAGCTTTATATAACGAAGCTGAAAATAAATTTTTAATTGACTATGTTGCTCTTGCAGTGACACCTAGTTTAACTTTAACTGACCCTAGACCTTTACCAAGAAAAAATACCAAAATTTTGCTTAATGGGCTATCTAAGCCAGTGCAGAATTTTGCAGCTTTACCTAGTGTGATTAAAGAAATTAGCGATATAGCTAAATTATTTAAGAATAATACCACTTTAGTTGATGAAGCATTTTTGCTAGAAGAGGTTAATAAAACTATGGAAATTTTTCCTTATGACATCGTGCATATTTCTTCGCATGGTCAGTTTGATCGGAATCCTAAATATAGTTTTTTATTGACTTATGATAATAAGTTAACGATGGATCGGTTGGAAAAATTATTTAGGTTAAATGATTTGAGAAAAAAACAAGTTGAATTGCTGACTTTAAGTGCTTGTCAAACTGCAGTTGGAGATGAACGAGCTGCTTTAGGATTGGCTGGAGTGGCAATTAAAGCTGGAGCTAGAAGTGCTTTGGCTAGTTTATGGTTTGTAGATGATAGTGCTACATCGCAGTTAATCACTGATTTTTATACACAATTGCAAAATCCTAATTTATCTAAAGCTCAGGCTTTACAGAATGCTCAAAGAAACCTTTCTAAGAAAAGAAAGTATCGTCACCCAGCATATTGGGCTCCTTTTTTATTAATTGGCAATTGGTTATAAGATAGCAATTCTTAATTATGAATGAACTTTGAATTAAATTATGGTAATTTTTGGTAGTCTTGTTATTTCAGGACTACCAACATGAAGAGTAGCTAAATTTGCTGTTTTAGCATATCACCCCAATTTTTTCCACTCCTTTTGTAACCGTTGCACCGATACTGGGTGAGGGCTGCATCAAAGTAAAAATAATCTAAATATAACAATAGATTAATTAGTAAAAAAGATTTTCATAATTAAATAATTAGCTGAAATTAAAGATATTTTTAATATTGACAACATCCCAAAGTT
>DAOUSR010000174.1 GCA_030627125.1 Thioploca sp. | reverse complement strand
TGGTCAGTAGATTTAAACTCAGCTAAAGATTTAAGTATCGGACTATTCACCAACCTCAAAGCCAACCAAAAAATGGCCCAAGCCTTACGAAATATAAAATTAAAAATGATTCAAGGCCAAGCAAGCAGTAAGGAGTATGCACATCCTTATCATTGGGCAGGATTTGTGGTGTACGGAGATGGACGGTGACTTGATAAAACTTAATCAGCATGTAGGCTGGACTGACGAGAAAGCCCAGCAATATCAAATTCCCAACATCCATGTTGGGAATGCCTAGTCAGTACAATTACCTCAACTAACCATTTCCACCGCCGTATTAATATCCACCGTAACCAACCGTGATACCCCTGCTTCCTGCATAGTAACCCCAATCAATTGATTGGCTATTTCCATCGTAATCTTATTATGCGAAATAAAAATAAACTGAACACTGTCCGACATCGCTTTCACCAACGCACAGAACCGTCCCACATTAGTATCATCCAACGGAGCATCAACCTCATCCAACATGCAAAATGGAGCTGGATTCAACTTAAAAATTGCAAATACCAACGCTATCGCAGTCAAAGCTTTCTCTCCACCAGACAATAAATGAATATTGGTATTTCGCTTCCCCGGTGGCCGAGCCATAATAGTAACTCCAGCTTTCAAAATATCATCGCCAATCAACTGCAAACTAGCTTCTCCACCACCAAACAAACGAGGAAACATCTCCTGTAAGAAAGTATTTACCTTATCAATCGTTTCCTTAAATCGAGCCTTAGTTTCCTTATCAATGGTTTTTATTGCATTTTCCAATGCTTGCATCGCTTTATTCAAATCATCAGTCTGTTCATCCAGCTCTTTTTTTCGTTCCGCCTGTTCCTCAAACTCATCCAAAGCTGCTAAATTAACCGATCCAATTTTTTCCAGTTTTCGTTCTGCTGCTTCAATTTGAGCTTGCCAACTAGCTTCATCGGCATATTCGGGTAAATCAGCTAACAATGCCACCGTCCCAAATTCTAACTCAGCTAATTGCTCATCTAAACTTTGCCGCCGTACATCATTAGCATGACATTCCAACCTAGCTTGTTCAATATCCGCCCGCAATTCAGTACAACGAGATTCCAACCGATGACGCTCTCCATCATAATCATTCAATGCCGCTTCCAAATGGTCATAAGTTTGCTTGACTTGGGTTAAAATTTCCTCGGCTTCGGTTTTTTTATGCTGATACTCGGTCAACTTGTCTTCCATGCCTTCCAACGGTGCAGATTGTTTCTCTAAATTTTGTTGTAAATAATAGCGTTGTTCTGTGAAATTAGCTAATTGATTTTTCAGCCGTTCAATACCTTGATATAAACGGGATTGATCGGTACGCAATGATTCTAACCTGACTTCAATTTTATGCCGTTCATCTTTGACCGCTTGCCAAGTTTGGCTGGTTTGAGCTACAGTTTCCTGATATAAATCCCGTTGCTGAGTCAAATCATCCCGTTCATCCGCCAATAATGTCATCTCTTCTAAAGATGCGTGTAATTTATTGCGGGTAGTAAGCAAATCGGTTTCATCATTACTAATCTGCTTATTTAATTCGTATTGTTCCTGATTTAATCGTTGTAATTGAGCTTTGGTATGTTCCAACTGAGCTTGTTTGCCACTGTGCTGCGATTGCCAATCTGCTTCTTGCTTCCGAATGGAATTGACCTGTTGTTGAGCTTGTTCTCGGTGGTTTTCCTGAGCATATAAAGCGGTACGATTCTGCTCTAATTCGGTAGCAAGTTGCTGCACTGAATCATTCAAGCTGTCCAGTTTAATAACTATCTCATCAATTTCTTGCTTACGAGCCAAAACCCCAGCATGTTCATCAACTGCTTGGTGACTATGTAACCATTGCGAACCAAACCATAAACCGGTCGGGGTGATAACCGATTCATGCTCGGCCAATTGCTTGCGGATTTGACAAGCCGTTTGGATATTATCAGCGATTTGCACTCCACTCAATAAACTAGACAAAGGCCAAGGAGCCTGTATTTTATCAACCAGAAGCTTGGAGTTATCTTGGACTGCAAACTGTTTGCTATTAGGAATTTCAAACACTGCCAACTTACCAGCCGGTGGATTTGCCAATGCCTCCTGCAAAATAGTCATATCTTCTACACATAAAGCCTGTAACCTAGTTCCCAACACGGTTTCCACTGCCGTTTCCCATCCGGATTCCACCTGTATTGATTGGGCCAACCGAGGAGCATCATGCAAACCTTGCATTTGCAACCAATTGTTAAGATTGGTATTATTTGCTCCTAAAGCAGATTCCTGTAAAGTTTCTAACGATGCCAACCGACCATTAAGTTTATGTAATTCCGCTTGTTGTTCTTGGAGCTGGGATGACTGACTTTCCGTGACCGAACGTAGTTGCAATACTGCTGCATAATGAGCAGCCAAACTAATTTCAGCTTGCTCTAAATCCATTTTAATAGCCGTTATTTTGCTGGACAAATCAGCGACAACCTGTTCTAATTCAATAATATCTAAACTACTATTTTCCTGTTCTAAACGCTGTAAACGTTGTTTACTCTGCTCCAAACGCTGTTCTAAATTTTCCACTCTAGCCCGTTCGATTTGAGCTCTTTGGGTAGGTTCAGCCGAACGTTGATTGAAAGCATCCCAATTATATTGCCATTCTTCTAGTTGGCCTTGAGTTTCAGTTAAAGCTTGCTCGGCCATTGCTTCAGATGCTAATTTAACTTCCAATAGACCTTCTGCTTCGGTAATATTAGTTTCTAATTCAGCTATTTGTCGTTCATCAGTAGCCAAGGTTTGGTTCGCTTCATCTCTGGTTCTGTCTAATTGCACTAAATCAAATTGCAACTGCTCACAACGTTCACTGGCATGGTGGATATTTTGTTCTAACTTAGTGATTTCAGTGTCTACAGCATGATACTCATTTTGAGCTTCGGTTAAAGTACTTTGGGCAATATTTTGAGCTTCCCGTTGTTGTTTATGAGTAGAATCAAAATTTTGCAAGGATAATAGGTCTTTTGCTAAAATTTCGGCTTGTTCATCAATATATTGCTGTTGTTCTTGTACTTTGGTATCCAAGGCGTGCCAACGAATTGCTTGTAATTGGGCTTTAAGTAAATGATGCGATTTTTGCAGTTCTTGAAATTTAGTTGCTTGTTTAGCTTGTTTTTTTAATTTATCTAATTGCTTATCTAATTCATTCTGAATGTCTTCTAATCTATTGATATTTTCCCGAGTATGCTTCATGCGTAATTCAGTTTCTCGGCGGCGTTCTTTATATTTGGAAATTCCAGCCGCTTCCTCAAAAAACACTCGCAATTCTTCTGGCCGAGCTTCAATCAATCGGGAAATGGTACCTTGTTCAATAATGGCATAGCTACGTGGCCCTAAGCCAGTACCCAAAAATAAATCGGTAATATCTTTCCGCCGGCATTTAACTCCATTGATAAAATAGACCGATTGACCTTTACGAGTAATTTGTCTTTTTACTGCAATTTCAGATTGTTGGGGATATTGAGGGACGTTGACATTTTCAAACACTAATTCGATGAAAGCTTGGTCAACCGGTTTACGATTGCGTGAGCCATTAAAAATCACATCGCTCATTGCTGAACCACGTAATTGCTTGGCCGAGCTTTCCCCCATAACCCACCGCACCGCATCAATTACGTTGGATTTACCACAACCATTCGGGCCAATTACTCCGACTCGATCACTTGGAAAGGTAAGTGTTGTATAATCTACAAAAGATTTAAAACCAGCTAATTTGAGTTTACTAAGACGCATTGATGGGTCTGCTGAGGAACGAGTTGGAAAATATTATATCATCCACATTCATCGGCCTGAATAGTATCAAGTGGCATTTGTTGCTGATTGCCCATTTGATGATCGAATATGGAAATATAACTTAAAATTAGTTGCACATAATCACGAGAAGGAATCAATTCTACCCAAATATCAGTTGGCAAACACGAATATTTTTTTAACCAATATTTAACAACACCAACTCCAGCATCATAAGCCGCAAAAGCCAATAGTTGATTGTTATCAAACTCATTCAATAATTGTCTAAAATAAGCTGTGCCTAGAGTAATATTAATATCTGGTAAGAATAATTCTTCAATGTTAGTTAAATTTATATTTTGTTTAGTTGCCATATTGTTAGCATCTTTAAGTCTAAGCTGCATTAAACCTAATCTACCATCAGTGGAATGAGCATCAGTTTGAAATTTACTTGCGGCTAAAATAATTGCATAAATTCTTGAAAATTCAATACGTTGAACTTGAGATTGAGACATGATTATATCGTAAAAAGGTAAAGGAAATTCCATATCCAAATCACTATTATAATTAATTTCATTGATAGCAGCAATAGAACGATCATACCAACCCCATTTATGCGATAAAACTGCAGCCACTTTTAATTCATCCTGATTTAAAGTTGGTAATACATCTTGCCATTCGGCCCGAGCCAAAGCTGTTAGTCCTAAAAAATACAATTCACGAGCTCGAATTAAACCCGGGTTTTCAACCAATAATCGTTCTTTAGTCTCAGACTTAATTTTTAATTTTTGAGATGGAAAATTATAAATCTTGCCAAGTCTATCCGCAGCTAAAAAACCATAATAACCTCTAAATACAGCGAGTTTTTGCAGAATCATCTCAGCTTTATCATGATTGGCAGTTTCTTCTAAAGTTCTCGCTAACCAATATTGCCATTGTGGTTGTTGCTGTAAATTAATAGATAAAGATTGAATGATTTGTTTTAACATATACCAATCTTGTTTAAACAAAGCAATTTGTAAGCGTTGATGATTTATTTCTTGATCGTTATTTTTATCTATCTCTGCCAACCAAGTTGTAGCTACTGACAGATGCTGTTTTATTCCTTCCAGAGCTATATAATACAATAATTCAGTATTAATTTTATAACTAAAAGAATAGTGACGTTTGAAATTATTTTTCCAATAATCATAGGCTTTGTCAGCATTTTGATGAGATAAATGCCGGAGTCCATAAGCTATGATCTCACGAGCTAGAGGTGTATCTGGATATTTGAAATTTTTTAACTCTATGGCTGGGTTTTTATGTATATTTTGCCAACGTTTTAATAGTAATTGATCAGTTTTTGGTAAGCCTCTGGCAATTTTTTTAGCTAACTGAAGTTCACCTTCATGCATGGCAAGACGTACTCGTTGCCACCGTAATTTATGAGTAATAAGATTATGTTTATAAAGATATTTAAATGCTGAATTGCAGAAACTATGTTGAGATTTTCCAACCAACCATAAATCTTTGGCTTCCTTTTCTAATCCAGTTAAATTATGTTTTATTTTTAGATTAGCTTTTAAAAAGTAACAACGTAAAGCTGTATCTTCTTGTGGAGTATAAGCAATAAGAAACATTGCATTATCACGTTTTTGAGCTAATTTATTAAGCCATTTATAACGTAGTGATTTAGCTATCGGGCTATCTGGATATTTTGCTAAAAATGCTAAAATATTTTGGCTATTTTTAGTTGTTAAACGAGATTTAAGATAGAAAAAACGCAAATAATGAGTAATGGGATAATCTTTTAATTCAATTAATTTTTGTTCAAATTTTTTTAAATCATTGTTTGATAAAGCTCTATTAGCCGCCAAAAATTGCCAACGTTGTTCCACATCCACTGCTTGAACTGTAATTGTAAAAAAAAGTAAAATAAATGCTATCTTCATTTCAAGTTGTCTTGCGTGGCAGTTAAAATACCGCGTAAAATATTAATTTCAGAGTCAATAAGCTGAGTTCTATTAAATAAACGGCGTAAGCGTCGCATTAATAATCTAGGGTGATTTGGATTAAGAAATTTAATATCAATCAATGTTTGCTCGAGATGTTGATATAATTGTTCCATAGCTTCGGCAGAAACTGGCGGTGGTAATGAAGAATCAACATTGGTTTGGGTTAACTCTGCCATTCGCAATTCATAGGTAATTACTTGTACTGCGGCTGCTACATTTAGTGAGCTAAAATCTGGAACAGTGGGAATTTGGACTAAATAATTGCAATGTTCCAATTCTTGATTGGTTAATCCAGAGCTTTCTCGGCCGAAAACTATAGCGATTGGAGCTTCTATTTGCAAAGCTTGTTCTGCACAATTTCTTGGAGTTAATACTGGCCAAGTAATCATTCGTTGTCTGGCACTAGCTCCAAATACTAAATGACAGTCCTGCAAACTTTCTTCATAAGAATCAAAGATTTGAGCATTAAATAAAATATCATCAGCTCCACAAGCACGAGAAGTAGCATCAGCATTAGGAAACTGCTTGGGCCGTACCAATCGCATTTTTGACAAGCCCATAGTTTTCATAGCTCGTGCGGCAGCTCCAATATTACCTGGATGACTTATGCCAACTAAAACAATGTGAATATTATCCAACATATTTATTAACCATTGCTATTCTGACATAGATAGAATTTTTTATAAATTTAAATACCTTAACCAAGGTAGTTCAATAGTTAGGTATAGCTCAATTAAATGTGAAAACGTAGATTATCTCATTTTAATTAGTATTCTGCAAGAATAATATAATTAACTCAACCTATCTCGCTAATTCACTTAACATTTTTTAGCGGGAGAAGTTGTTGTTAAATATAGGACGCTTGACTTATTATAAAGGCCATAAAATATTAATTAAAGTTGCAACTAAATTAGATAACGCTCAAGTTATTATTGTTGGCAGAAGTGAATTGCAGCAAAATCTAGCTAATCTAATTAGCACATTAAATTTACAACATAAAGTCAAACTAGTACTGCGTCAACCGTTAAACTAAGCCTGACAAGTCGCCCTGCCAAACTCGTCTTCAAAACGGTACGTGAGACTTTCACCTCATACCGCTCC
>DAOUSR010000192.1 GCA_030627125.1 Thioploca sp. | reverse complement strand
TACTATGGGCAAAAAGAATCAGACAAAATGCTTGGCAATTTCCACAAGGCGGTGTCAAAGCCCATGAAACTCCAAAACGAGCTTTATTTCGAGAACTGCATGAAGAATTAGGTTTAACTACTAAACAAGTACATGTTTTAGGTGCAACTCGTGGTTGGCTACGTTATCGTTTGCCACATAATTTGATACGCTATCACCAACGGCCTCTATGTATTGGTCAAAAACAAATTTGGTATATTTTACGTCTTTTAACTGATGATGGTAATGTCAATTTAGATTGTAGTAATAACCCAGAATTTGATCAATGGCTGTGGGTGGATTATTGGTATCCATTAACTGAAGTTGTTTATTTCAAAAAAGAAGTATATGAAAAAGCATTGGAAGAGTTATATCCTTTAGTGCCATCATATAAACGCCGAGTAACTTATAAATTACCTCAAACGACTGGGGCAAATTTATTGGCAAAATATAAAAATGGAATGGATAAGCAAAAACTCGTATATCGTTAACTTTTTCCATAGTTATTGCTTAGGTTTTATTAAACTGTATTAAATTACTAATTGTGAATGATAAACAACTTTTTAGAATTTACCATTCATAATTAAACTCGTTGACATAGGATTGTAAAATGTTAGTTATACCAGCAATTGATCTAAAAGATGGGCAATGTGTACGATTAAAACAAGGTCGTATGGAAGATGATACGGTATTTTCTAATGAGCCAGTAAAAATGGCTGAACGTTGGATAAATGTTGGAGCCCGTCGTTTACATATTGTAGATTTAAACGGAGCTTTTGCTGGCAAACCGGTCAATGCTTCCGTAATTCAACAAATTACAACTACTTATCCTAATATTCCAATTCAAGTTGGTGGTGGTATTCGTGACAAAGATACTATTCAAACTTATTTAGATATTGGAGTAAAATATGTAATTATTGGTACTAAAGCAATTGAAGAACCTGATTTTATTGCCGAAATATGTCAAGATTTTCCCGGCCATATTATCGTAGGTTTAGATGCTCGTGATGGTAAAGTTGCCACAGATGGTTGGTCTAAAATATCTGAACATAGTGCTATTGATATGGCAAAGAAATTTGCTCAATATGGAGTAGAAGCTATCATATATACCGATATTAGCCGAGATGGTATGATGCAAGGTCTAAATGTAGCCTCAACTGTTGAATTGGCACAAGCGATCTCAATTCCAGTCATAGCTGCTGGTGGTGTTACTACCATTGATGATATTAAAGCCTTATGCAAAGTAGCAGACCAAGGTATTAGTGGTGCTATAACTGGGCGAGCAATTTATGAAGGTACTTTGGATTTTGCTGAAGCCCAAAAATTTACTGATAATTTTTAAATTTGGAGTCACAAGTTTAGCTTGTGATTCCTATACTATAGAAATTCTGAATACTTAATTCTTAATTAACTTCAATATAAATTATTTAATTCGGCTAAATATATCTTATTCAATTTGGCTATGCTATACATAATTGTTCCTAACGTCCTAGTTGGGAATTTTCAACTTAACTAAAAATCTTATCATGTTTAAAACTAATATTCTAATTATTTTAATCTATATAATCTTATCCCAATCAGCTTATGCGTTAATTACAGTAGTATCTGGTGATAAACAAATTATGAAAATAGGCAGCAATTCTGAAGCTGTGGTATTTAAAGTTATAGATGAACAAGGCAATCCAAATACCAATGAAACAGTCAAATTTCAATTAACTAATCCTGTTGGTAATACTTTAGTTTTACAAGGGTTAACTGCTTATCGAGCTGAACCAAATGCCAATGGAGAAGTTACAACTAGTTTACAAAGTCCTGAAGTTATAGGTAATTATATTATTATAGCTAAGTTAGAAATTGACGCTACTCAGTTTGCTAATGCAGTGGTAATAGTTGAATCTTTAGATGATAAAATTCCAGGAGGAGATAAACCAGTTATTGATATTCCAACAGAAGCCAAATTATCTTTAATTTCTGGGGATAAGCAAACAGTAAGGGCAGGTTTAGATTCTGAGGATATTGTATTCAAAGTTGTCGATGAGCAAGGTAATCCGACTTCTAGTGCAACCGTAAAATTTCAATTACAAGATTCTACTGGTACAATTAGCACTTTACAGGGGCTAACCACTTATGAATCCCAACCTGATGCAGAAGGGCAAGTTAAAACTAGTCTGCAAGGCACTGGGGACATAGGTAACTATACTATTATAGCTAAGTTAGCAGGAGACGCAGTTCAATCTGTACCTGCTAATATTATTGTGATAGCTGGATTAGTTGATACTTTTAAAGTAACCTCTGGTAATAATCAAATTATAACTACTGGTAAAACATCGGCAAATATTGCTTTTCAATTAATTGATGCTTTCAATAATAATATTTCAGAGGCAACAGTTAATTTTCAAGTACTCACTCCAGATGGACAGGTAATTGATAATGGAATTACTTCAGCTAACAGTGATATTAACGGTATAGTTATTACTCGCTTAGAACCTGTTAGTATTAAAGGCAACTATATTATAGAGGCTACATTAGCTACTAATCGAACAGTACAAGCAACAATTCAAGTTATAGCAGCAGTGCCAATTTTGCCTAGTTTAGGATTTGGAATATCTATGAATGCAGCAGCGGAGCTTATTGATAGTAAAGCATTTTTTAACGGTGGTATTGCAGTCAATAATAATATTTTTAATCAAGAAACGATATTGAATGCTGGAGATTCTATTGTTATTGAAGGATTTATAACTGTTGATGATAAACATGTTGGTGATAAAGCTGATATTCTTTTGGTAGCTAGTTATAAGATTATTAGTGGTGAAGAACTATTTTTTATGGTTGGTAATGGACAGAATATACAGCTTTGGAATGGAGATGTGAGTGCATTAATAGCATATGAAGAAATTGCAAGTTTAGAAAAAACTCATTTGATACCTATATATGAAGGTAAACTTAATGATATTGGAATTTGGAAAGTTTATTTTGGGTATCGCTTGAGCGATGGCACGATCGTGTTTAATGGCAATCAGAGTATAAATTTTGTGGTAGAACTATTGTAATTAGTTACCTTAATATAGCAATTACCGAAATAAATTTAGTCATGACGTAACAATTGTATGTATTAGAACTGGTAGTTATACTCAGGATTTAATAAAATCCGAAATTAAACCTGTCAGGTTTTAAAAACCTGACAGGTTTAGACAAGTTGTTTCGGGAATGGAGCGAAGCGTATTTCCCGAAACCAAGCTAACATTATGCCCGTGTGCAGTATACCACACTGGTGAGTCAATGCCATTAAATTAATAAAATCAGTATTATTGGTAGTCCTAACTAATTAAGATTACTAATGATTCTCTTTAGCTAAATTAATAGAATATTTAGGAAGTTCCACCACTAAATCTTGGTCTGCTACTTTAGCCTGACAACTCAAGCGTGATTCTGGTGCCAATCCCCACGCTTTATCCAACATATCATCTTCATTTTCCGAAGACTCTTCGAGAGAATCAAAACCTTCTTGAATAATTACGTGACAAGTTGTACAAGCACAAGCTTTTTCACATGAATGTTCAATTTCAATTCCATTGGCAAGAGCAGCATCTAATATAGTAGTACCAGATTCTACTTCAATCACTTCTCCATCTGGACAAATTTCTGCATGGGGTAAAAATATAATCTGAGACATATCACTTCTCCGCAAAATCACTAACATTATGGCCTTTCATAACTTTATGAACCGCCGCATCCATTCGTTTTTGAGCATAGGATTGAGTTATGGTTTCTAAATGCTCAATTGATCGTTTAATTGCTTTTATATCAGTACTTTGTTTAAGTTTTAGTAATTTATCTAAACCAGCATTAATTTCTAAAAACTCATTATGTTTTAGTAAATGCTCACCATCAGATTTTAGGGCGGCCCGCAAAGCATTTATAACTCGATCAGCTTCTACTTGTTGCTCTCGTAAGCCCCTAGCTGTCACATCATCCTTAGCATATTCCAACGATTCTCGCAACATCCGTTCAATATCATTATCTTGCAAACCATAAGAAGGTTTCACCACAATTTCACTAGATAAACCAGTGGTTTCCTCTTTGGCTGCAACACTCAACAAACCATCAGCATCAACTTGAAAAGTTACTTGAATCCTAGCAGCTCCAGCCACCATTGGGGGAATGCCTCTTAATTCAAAGCGAGCTAACGAACGACAGTCTAAAACTAATTCCCGTTCACCTTGTACTACATGAATCGCCATTGCAGTTTGCCCATCTTTAAAAGTGGTGAAACTCTGAGCTTTGGCAATTGGAATTGTGGTATTGCGAGTTATTATTTTTTCTACTAAACCGCCCATAGTTTCGATTCCTAATGATAAAGGAATTACATCTAACAATAACATATCATCATCAGGCTTATTGCCAGCTAAAATATCGGCTTGAATTGCAGCTCCAATTGCAACTACTTTATCTGGATCAATATCTATATGTGGCGAACATTGGAAAAATTCTCCGACCTTTTCTCGTACTCGTGGCATCCGCGTAGAACCACCTACCATAACTACTTTATTAATATTTTCCACAGTCAAATCAGCATCCCGCATTGCTCTCCGACATGGAACAATAGTTTTTTGAATGAGCGGATCAATTAATTCGTTAAACTGGTCATGAGTCAGTTCTCCTTGCCAACTGGTGCCATTATCCAACTGAATATCTAATGTAGCAGTTGGATTATCAGTCAAAATTTCTTTAGCCATCCGAGCAATATCTAGCAACTCTCGGATATGGTGATGTTTTGCATCATCAGCAATATTAGCTTGTTGCATTATCCATTGGGCGATAATTCTATCCACATCGTCTCCACCCAATGCTGAATCGCCAGCTGTAGCCATGACTTCAAATACACCATGATGCAACCGTAAGATAGAAACATCAAAAGTTCCACCGCCAAAATCATAAATTACATGAATCCCTTCTTTGTCTAAACCATATGCCACTGCTGCTGCTGTTGGTTCATTTAATAACCGTAATACATTTAAACCTGCCAAAGTTGCCGCATCTTTAGTGGCTTGACGTTGAGCATCATCGAAATAGGCTGGAACTGTAATCACAACTCCAGTTAAATCGCCACCTAAACTAGCTTCAGCTCTTTGTTTTAAATTGATTAAAATATCTGCGGAAACTTGTACTGGGCTTTTATTACCTGCTGCGGTACGAATCATTGGCATACCTTCACCTTCCACAAAATCATAAGGCAAACGAGTACCAGTAGTTTTTATATCTTCAACTCCCCGTCCCAACAAACGTTTCACTGAAGCAATAGTATTTAGCGGATCAGTATTGGCGAATTGTTTAGCCGCATCACCTACAATTGGAATTGTATCTTTAGTATAATGAACTATGGAAGGTAATAAATGTTGGCCTTCAATATCGGGAAGAGTCTCTGTTATGCCACTGCGAACTGAGGCTATCAAAGAATTAGTAGTACCTAAATCAATGCCAGCAGCAAGCTTATGTTGATGAGGAGCAGCAGTTTGTCCTGGTTCAGATATTTGTAGAAGGGCCATACATTTTCCTAAATTGTGTTTAAGTTCAGTTTTATATATGTAGTCCTTCTATAAAAAATCAAACTTAGTCCTATACATAATTTTAGCTCTTAATTCTCATTTTAAATTTAATATAGCGAATATAACGTAACCCGACATTTATGCTTTACATCAGTTTATAAAAAAATCTCAATTTAACACTTTATTTATTCTTTGTTCGTAACTACCTACCATGGAAAAAAGGTATGTACAAGAAAAAAGGTGCGACACGTTTATTTAGAAACTCTACTGCCAGTAAAGAGTAGAGCCAATAATTAGGGCTACAAAACATCGTAG
>DAOUSR010000097.1 GCA_030627125.1 Thioploca sp. | reverse complement strand
TTAATGGAAATCTCTCAGAGATAATTCTATTCACAAAAAAATTAAATGAAGCGCAAGAGATAAACCACGCAAGCAGATAAAGCCGGTGGTGGAAATATATCTTTCCAAGGAAAAGAACAATTTTATTTATACAACAGCACTATTAGTGCAGAAGCTCAAGGTAATAAAACAGAACATAAAGGTGGTAATTTAGAATTTGAACTACCAACTATTATGACTTTAAATAATAGCCAACTACGTGCAAATGCTTATGAAGGAAATGGTGGCAATATCAACATAACTACTGATCATTTTATTAAATCAAGTAACAGCATCTTAAATGCTTCCTCTAAATCAGGAATAGATGGCAAAATTTACATTAACGCATCAGATACTGATTTCATTGGCAGTCTAAAAATATTACCAACAACATTCGTTGATATTTCTAATTTATTACGAGATAATTGTGCTACGGATAAAAGTACTTTTTTTCTTGGAAAACGTACAGGTCTATCTAAAGTTTTTCTTGAACAATAACTACTCGGTACTGGGTGTGGGCTATTTTGAAAAATTAATAAAGTGTTAAATATAAATTAGTTACGAATATTGCTATTCTTATGTAATATATTTAAATTTCTCAAAATAGCCCACACCCAGTACCTAAAACTGTCCGAACCATTGTGATGTAACATCAGATAGGAATACTTAAAATCTAATCCCTACTTTCAATCCATATTGTGGTACTTCACCCAGTGAAATTTCTGCATTAATTATCCATTAGAGGAAAAGGCGAAAATTGCATCCCAGCTAATGCACGATAACCAGTCACATTAACATCTTCCAATTCGACAATATCACTATGTTCACTACTATTAACTCTAAAAATAGAAACTCCAGCATAAGGAGTAAACATTAAAAATCCTTTACTAACCAATACATCCAAAGCTTGAGTGTCAAGACTAACATCATCAACTCCACTAAGGCTGGTATAACTAGCTCTAACACTAAGTGCCGGAGTCAAAGTAGTACCCTCTAAAATTGCATATTTAGCCTCAAGACCCCATAAAGTGATATTAGTACTTGGCACAGAAACGTACATTGCACCTACATCAATATTAAATGGCAAACCTTTCTGGACATGCAATCTTGGAATCGGTAAATAAGCATACGGGTCATTATCAGAGACTAAATTTATCCAAAATTCTTGATCATCACTAATATCGGTGACAACCGTTTCTAAAGAAACATCAAATCCTAATATTCCTAATGACTCTGCTGGAGCCATCGGATTAAATAATAAAGCATTGCCAAATTCTTTGGTAAATTCTTCAAACCCATTCTGAGAAATGGCATCAGTAAATTCAATATCACTAGCTTGAACAAAACTAGCCGTAGCTAATAATATAGCTATTATAAATTTTGCTATCATAATTATTTGGTTAATTGTTCAGAAAATAGATAAGACAAATTAATTATAGGTATAATCATATCCTTATATGAAAAACAACATAAAGCTAATGGTTCCCAATGTTGTTGGCTGGCTGGCAATTCACATTCTTGTTCATCAGTCACATAGATGTTTTGTGGCATAGTTGCCAAATGCAAACAAGAATATTGAACCGGTTCGGTGGTATCATTTTGATAAACAGCGATTCCTACTATTGGTTCGGCAGATTGGATAATTTTATGCCCTTCCATAAGTTGGGACATATCCACTACAGGTAAAATTTGATTTTGAAAAATTAAAACTTCATTGCAATACGATAAAGTTCCTGGAACATTAAATAACTTATGGGATATAAGTACTTGCCACATTTCATGATGTCCTACCGCAGCCTGCAAGCCAGAACCAAAATCTAATAGCCAAGCTCGACTTGTTTTTATAACTTCTTCAGTCATTTTTAGTCCAAATTAAATTTAAAATAGGAGTTCAAAATATAAAACTTTATGTTCTGAATATTATAGTAAAGTGGTCTTCAATATCTATCTGTGCAAGATAAATATTGGCTTCATTTATATTTTAACAAATTTAGCTTCTATAACTATTTGTATAATTATTATTATAAATTAACTAAAAAGCATACTGAAGATTATTATACTTAAAAACTTACAAATATGCACTTTTAATTTTGAGTTCTAATTATATTTTGACTTAATGATTGATGTTATGAAGAATAGTTCAAAAGGTAGATTGAGATATTACGATAGCGTTTCCCGATTCAGTGTTATCCAATTTAATTATTATTTTTCAATGTATTATAATATATTCCTGATTTCTTTTGGAGTTTATCTGCTATAAAAAGCTCGTAAGATACAAGGAACACCAATGGCAAGTAGTAATAACAGTCAGTTAAAATTGTAATTTTGGAGATTTTTAACAGATAAATTTGTAACTGATTAGTTGTTAAAATAGACATAATTTCAGCTCTTAATTCACATTTTAAGAATGAAATATTAACTCAGCTATTTTGGAATTAATTTACCCATTTGATTATGGTATCAAATAATTTATTGGTGTCAATTGGTTTGGTAATATAATCATTCATGCCTATTTCTAAACTTTTTTCTTTATTATCTTTCATTGTATTGGCTGTCATAGCAATGATGGGCAATTTAGCATATTTAGGATTTTCTCTAATAATTTTAGTAGCTTCGTTACCGCCCATTTCCGGCATTTGAATATCCATAAATACTATATCAAAGTTATTTTTCTCTAACATTTCAATTGCTTCTATGCCGTTACCAGCAACATATACTAGAAAACCTTTTTTGGTTAATATTAATTTAACTAGTTTTTGATTAATTAAGTTATCTTCCACTAATAAAATTTTTATATCTTGCTGATTTTTGTTCAGAGTAGATTTAAATTCCTGTGGAGCAGTTTCTTCATTGATTCCTTTATGTGAATTAATTCTAAAAGTGATAACAAAATGAACTATTGTGCCTTTATCTAGTTTAGATTCTAGCCAAATTTTCCCACCCATAATATTTAATAGATGTTTACAAATTACCAATCCTAATTCAGTACTACCAAATTTATGAATAGTAGAACCATCAGCTTGACTCTCAAATAGAAATGGTATCGCTTCTTCACGAATTCCAATCCCAGTATCCTCAATAGAAAACTGTAAAGTAATATTTTCCTTATGATTATTTATTTTAGCTATATTGATAGTAATTATACCATCTTGAGTAAATTTTATAGCGTTGTCTATGACATTAATAAAAACTTTTTTCAAACGTATAGGATCACCGATAACACGTTGTGAGGGACTTTTATTTATTATGCGTAATACCAGTCCTTTTTTGGCAATTTTTTCTTTAAACAGTTTGAATATGTTTTTTAATATTTCCCCTAAACTAAATTCTATATATTCTACTTTGTTGGTTTCCATATCAGAAAAATCTAGAATATCATTATTAAGTAAATTGTTAGAAGAGTCTATATAATCGCTTGGTTCAGTAGTTAAATTTTTATTCAAAACTAGTTGGATAAATTCAATTATTGCATTTAAGGGAGTTGGTAAAAGCTATCAATATTTCTGGAACACATAATTTAGTTAATCATAAAGCCAACATGCAACATTATGCCTTGGTAAATGTTCTACTAAATGAGGATTATCCTGCGGACAACGTGGCATTTTTTTTGAGCAACGAGTGCTAAAACGACAACCAAGTGGATATTCTGATGGCATTGGAACGGTGCCAGCAATAGCTGCTAATCTTTCATGCCCAGGTATAGGTAGAGTTTTTAATAAAGCTTGGGTATAAGGGTGTAAAGGCTGTTTAAACAAAGGCCGTACATCTGTATGTTCTGCAATTTCTCCTGCATACATAACTATAACCCGTTGAGCAAAATGTGCTACCACTCCTAAATTATGAGTAATCAATAAGATAGACATACCCATTTCATCTTGTAACTGTTTGAGCAAATGCAAAATTTGAGCTTGTATAGTTACATCTAATGCTGTAGTTGGTTCATCGGCTATTAATAAATCCGGTTTACACGCCAATGCTATCGCAATCATTACTCGTTGCTTCATACCTCCAGATAACTCATGAGGATATTGGTGAATACGACTATGTGGTGAAGATATACCAACTTTTTTCAATAAACTAATAGATTCTTGTTGAGCATCATGTTGTGTCATGGCAAAATGTTGAATCAAAACTTCGCCGATTTGATTACCTATAGTAAATACTGGGTTAAGAGAAGTCATTGGTTCTTGGAATATCATACCAATACGACGACCCCTAATCTTTTGTAATTCTTTTATTGGCAACCCAATAATTTCTTGACCTTTGAGTTTTATGCTGCCTTTAGTAATTTGACCTGGTTCGTCAATCAAACCCATGATAGCAAGAGCTGTCACCGATTTACCACAACCTGATTCTCCCACAAGAGCTACTGTTTCTCCAGAATTTATATTGAAAGAAACATTTTGCACTACTTCCAGTTCACCTCGTTCGGTAAAAAAAGAAATGTGTAAATCATTAACATCTAGTATATAACTCATAAATTACTTCTAACGGATTGGTTGATGAATATAGCTGGTTGTAATTTACCTAGTTTGATACAAAGCAAAATAAATTTTGCCGGCTAATTTTTTATGAACTATAGCCAAATCATTTCCGCCCATAAAGACCACCCGATTGCATAGTAATTAAACCTTGTAGTTCAAGCATAAGCAAAATAGATGAAATTGTACTGACATTTAACCCTGATAACTCAACTAAACCATCAATTGAATTGGGAGTGACCAAATGATCAAATATAAGTTGATGTTCGTTATCCAAATTATTAACCTTTACCCTAGTTGGTACAGGTATTTCTATAGATGGGATTACTATTGGAGGTCGATAAATTTTTAATTCTTCAAGAATATCAGCTACATTTTCTACTAATTTAGCTCCTTCTTTTATCAAACGATGACAACCTTTTACCATTGGATTATAGATAGAACCAGGTACCACAAAAACTTCTCTTCCTTGCTTGAGTGCATGTTGGACAGTATACAAAGCCCCACTTCGACTCGGAGCCTCTATAACTAATACTCCTAAACTTAAACCACTGACAATACGACTTCTAATCGGAAAATTTTGGCGTTTTACCGTCGTTCCTATTGGAAATTCTGAAATTAAGGCTCCACCGTTTTGAGCAATTCTATGAGCAAGTTCTCGATGCCCTGATGGATAAACTCGATCTAATCCAGTACCAGCAACCGCAATAGTCTTGCCTGAAGCATTCAACGCCCCTATATGACCTGCACCATCAATGCCATAAGCCATACCACTGGTGATGGTAAAACCTTGATAAGACAGATTGGTAGCAAATTCCATCGCAATTCGTTCGCCTTCGTTGGAAGGTTTACGAGTGCCTACTATAGCTATCTGTTGGGTTGATAATAGTTTATAATCGCCATGTATAAACAGCATCGGTGGTGCATCATCAATGGCACGTAGCATTGGAGGGTAATCTGGATGTTCCAAAGTCAACATGTGATTATCAGACTGTTCCAACCATTGCATATCATTTTCGATAATTTGCCAATTAATATTTTCTAAATATTTTATTAAATTAGCTTTCATTTTTATAGCTTGCCATTCTTCCCGATCAGCCGTAAAAACATTCTGTGGATTACCGAAATATTTTATTAACCGATTAAAATTTACTGGCCCTACACCAGGGGCATACAGTAAAGCTAACCAATACTCAATATTTTCTGATTTCAAGGTATAGTAACAATATCAAATTGATTTATAGGTTTTTCCGCTTTAGTGACTAAGGCATAACTTATCTGCTCAAAGGCCTTAAAAACTAATAATTTGCCAACTCTTTGTTCTGGTATGGTAACTTTTTCTTCAGAAATTTTATCTTCAATCAAACGAGTACTTTTTTCAATTGCCAATACATGACCTTTTTCGATGCCATCACCTATACCTTTATTTATCACTACAATTTGGTATTTACCGATGGATAAAGTACCGTCAAGCAAAGCAATAATATAAGCTTCTTTCAAACTTTTTGGAGAATGTAGATAAAAATCTTCTGGAAAACCACGTTTGTCAACTGGTATCAACCTAGCTCCAAGCCCAATTTCACGAATTGCCGAAGTAACGTCTAAAACTGTTGTATCTCCGAGCTTTTCAACAATAGACTCACCAAGATAAACCCCTTCGTAAGCTAATACTTCTTCACTATCTTCAACTGGATTACTATAGGCTTGTCCAAGTTGAATAATAGCATATTTTTTCCCTTTTTCAGCATCATAAAGATTACGCACATAAATCTTACTCCCTTGAGTTACAAATAAGGAATCTTCCGCATTTGCAACGATATAGCCCATATCTTCAATTTCATCGGGGGTAACTATTTTAGGTCGATTTAGAAAATGTTGAATCAGTTCCATTTGTAAGGATGGAATTTCATGCTTTCGTTCAATAACCCGTATTTCTGGTGACATTACTATTGTACGACCGCTTTGAGCAAATACACAATCTAAATTAAAAACTATAGATAGGCATAACAATAATCCGATTTTTTTCATATTGGTATTTTTAGTACGAAGTTGAAACCACTAATCTGTATTATTACATCTAAATCCAATTTACATATTACTTTTTCAATTGCAGAAGCTTAGTAACACCAGTTAGATAAGAAATTATAACATTAAATTATGTTTCCTTGTACATGATAAATTTGAAACTGGTTGATAGTTATGTAGGATTTAGTAGAGCATTAGCCATCTCAACCATGTTTTCCATAATATTTTGCATAACATTAAGATATGTGGTATCTTGAATTGATACAATTCGTTCTTCAACTATATATTAATATGTTATATATTACAATCAATTAGTTAATAAGTCTTTAACCTACATGTTTTTTGATTATTATATGCTATAGTTTACTACACATTGGTTTTAATTTTCAATGCCATACGCACCAGAATGCATTATTTTTAATAAATCTTCTTGAATTTTAAGGACTTGAATTTTTACAACAGGGTCTATATTTTTACTACCTTGAAGTAGTGAGCTTATATCGAAAATTGCCAACCAAATTTGCTTATTATTATCTTTATACATAGCAATTCTACAAGGTAAATAAGCGGCAAAATCAGGATTATGGGCTAATAATAACCTAATATAGCTAAAAAATTTCTTATACTATCAAATAATAAATATATCAGATTAAATTTAAGTTTAACGGAAGAATAAATATCGTATTGCCTAAAAATTTCCTCAAGTATTTATCTTTAATGCTAAGGCAAGAAATGTTCCTTGTAAATTAGACTTAACTAAATTATTGATGCTGGAGTATATTTATAATATTTTCATATTAAACTTATAATATCAATTTCAACTAATTAATGACTCAACCATTACTAGAAAAAATCCAAACCCCTGAAGACTTACGTAATTTATCGGAATTTCAACTACCACAATTGGCAGAAGAATTACGGGAGTTTTTAGTAGAAACATTAAGTCGTACTGGTGGACACTTTGCGTCTAATTTAGGAGTAGTTGAATTAACTATTGCAATTCACTACATTTTTAACACTCCTGAAGACCGCTTAGTTTGGGATGTTGGGCATCAAAGTTATCCACATAAAATTCTTACTGGTAGGCGTGATAAGATGGTAAGTTTACGCCAGAACGGTGGTATTGCTGGCTTTCCTAAACGTAGTGAAAGTATTTATGATAATTTTGGGGTAGGGCATTCTAGTACTTCAATTGGTGCAGCTTTAGGGATGGCAATTGCTAATCGACAATTAAAGTTGCAACGAAAAGCTATAGCTGTTATAGGAGATGGTGCTATGACAGCAGGTATGGCATTTGAAGCATTAAATCATGCTGGGGATATAAAAGACATTAATTTATTGGTTATTTTAAATGATAATGATATGTCGATCTCTCCAAATGTAGGGGGATTATCCAATTACTTAGTCAAAATTTTATCTAGCCAATTTTATGCTTCAGTGCGGGAAGGTAGTAAACAGATTCTCAAACGAATGCCAACTATGCGGGAATTAGCTAAACGCACCGAAGAACATATGAAAGGTATGATAATTCCCGGAACTTTATTTGAGGAATTAGGTTTTAACTATATTGGCCCAATTGATGGTCATGATTTACCTACTTTAACCTCGACTTTGACAAATATGCGGGTGTTGGAAGGCCCACAATTTCTGCATATTATTACTCAAAAAGGTAAAGGATTCCCAAGTGCTGAAAACAATCCTTGTACTTATCATGGAGTTACTGCCTTCGATCCTAAAACTGGCCAAATGGCGGTTAAAACAGCTATCGCTCCAACTTATACCCAAATTTTTAGTGATTGGCTGTGCGATATGGCAGCCCATGATGAACGTTTAATTGGGATTACACCAGCTATGCGGGAAGGTTCTGGGTTAGTTAATTTTTCCAAACTATTTCCAGATCGTTATATTGATGTTGGGATTGCTGAACAACATAGCGTAACTTTAGCAGCCGGAATCGCCTGTGAAGGTTTAAAACCAGTTGTTGCAATCTATTCTTCCTTTTTACAACGGGCTTACGATCAATTAATCCATGATGTCGCATTACAAAATTTACCAGTATTATTTGCTATTGACCGAGGTGGTTTAGTCGGTGCTGATGGCCCCACTCATTCTGGATGTTTCGACTTGTCTTATCTGCGTTGTATCCCCAACATGGTAGTCATGACTCCAGCTGACGAAAATGAATGTCGGCAAATGTTATCCACTGGTTTTAAGCATGATGGCCCTAGTGCAGTACGTTATCCACGTGGTTGTGGAATCGGAATACCAGTTGAACCTAAATTAACTAGTTTAACTATTGGTAAAGCTAAATTATGTCAACAAGGTAATAAGGTTGCTATTTTAGTTTTCGGTACTTTACTGACTGTTGCGTTAGAGGCCGCTAAACAACTTAATGCAACTGTTGTCAATATGCGTTTTGTTAAACCATTGGATGTTGATATGATTTTACAAATGGCTCAACAACACGAGTTATTAGTAACTATTGAGGAAAACGTTGTAATGGGCGGAGCTGGTAGTGCAGTTACTGAAACCTTACAGGCTAATAAAAACTCAACGTTAGTGTTAAATTTAGGTTTACCGGATAGATTTATTAATCATGGTGATACAGCGTTACTTTTAGCTCAATGCGGGCTAGATGTAAATGGAATAGTTAATTCTATTACCAACTATTTAAATAAAAAATAATAAAAACTATCTCTGCAATTTTACCAAACTTAAGGAATTTTAATATGACTACACCAGATATGCCTGATGTTCAAGGTAGTACTGATATACGCAATATTGCGATTGACAAAGTAGGAATTAAAGATATTAAGTATCCAGTGCGAGTCAAAGACCGTTCTGGCAGAGAGCAACATACCATTGCCAATTTCAATATGTATGTAAATTTACCACATAACTTCAAAGGCACTCATATGTCACGGTTTGTGGAAATTCTCAATGAACATGAATATGAAATTACGGTTGAATCATTTAAAATTATGCTGTCTGAAATGACCAAGCGTTTAGAAGCAGAGTCTGGACATATAGAAATGACTTTTACTTATTTTATTAGAAAGTCAGCTCCAATTTCTAAAGTAAAAAGTTTGCTTGATTATGAGGTTACATTTATAGGAGAGCTTGTTAATGGAGTTCCGGTAATTACTCTAAAAGTTATTATCCCAGCTACTAGTTTATGTCCTTGTTCTAAAGAAATTTCTGAATTTGGAGCTCATAATCAACGCTCTCATATCACAATTACGGTTAAAACTAATGGTTTTTTATGGATAGAAGATATTATTGATTTAGCCGAAAAACAAGCTTCTAGTGAATTGTATGGATTACTAAAACGGCCAGATGAGAAACATGTTACCGAACAAGCTTATAATAACCCTAAATTTGTAGAGGATATAGTGCGAGATATTGCAGCTAAACTCAATAAAGACCAACGAGTTTCTTCTTATTCAGTTGAATCAGAAAACTTTGAATCTATTCATAATCATTCAGCTTATGCAATGATCACAAAGAAATAATCATTACCAACTCATAAAATCAACAGCAAACTCAGTGGCATTGAACTCGCATCCTTTCCCTGCTCCTATTCCACAGCTGAAAACCTGCTGACCCGGGCCAACTGTTAGTGCCAATGATGTTGTGTTGGTGACTGGAGCGTCAGGCGGCGTAGGTTCTGCAGTCATTCAACTTGCTAAGGCAAGGGGAACGCAAGTTATAGGTATTACCTCGCCGTTCAAAATAGACAAAATTTTGAGTCTTGGGTCTGATCGCACGCTTGCAAGAAATGCTAGTCTTGTGCAAGAGCTTGGAAAAAGCAGTGTTAATGTCGTAATTGATCTGGTAGCAGGCAAGCAGTGGCTAGATTTATTGGATGTGCTTAAGCCTTTTGAGGTATGCTTTTGCGGGTGCTATTGCAGGTCCGCTCGTGGAGCTGGATGTCAGAACACTTTACCTGAAAGATCTGAGTTTATTCGGCTGTACTGTTCTTGACGCAGCGGTTTTCCCAAACCTGATCAAGCTAATTGAGGCAGAAAAAATCTTTCCTGTCATCGCAAATACGTTTTCTCTTCTTCAGGTTCCTGAGGCACAGAAACAATTCGAAACAAAAAAACATATCGGAAAGTTTATAATCAATATATCAAGCGGAGGATAACTATTATTCAAAGCATAACAATGGGTTGTAAGGGATTCTCCGTTCCACTACGCATCCCTGAATCCAAGAAGCGTTAAAGTAACATTCCTACATTTAAACCACATAAAAATAATTTATGTCATGAAAGATGTATTCTTATCATTTCAATAACTGAATCAAATTTATGACGAAACCGTTTAATGTAACGTTTTAATGAAGCCCAAGTATGTTCAATTAGATTTAAATCTGAAGAATATGGTGGTAAATAGCTTACATTCTGATTGTTCTATTAATAATTCAGTTTCAACTATGAAAAGAGACATTATCCATTATAATTATTTGCAATGTTTACATCTTAAATTATGGTACTGTGGTTATAAGTGAACGTGAAATTGCTGACTTGTTGGGAATGAAACAAGTAGCTTTAAAAAACATGGCAACTACTTTGGTAATTGTGACCGCATCTTAGCAAAACAGCTATAGCTTGCTCAACACGTCCAGTCTCATCGGGTAGCTCCGCACTAGCTCCGTCCCACCGCTTCCACCATGACTTAACGCTGAGCTTTCTCAAAATCATCAAAAAACGTAGCTACGCTATACTATTTCTTTAAATTTTTGAACCTCTGCTAGTTGCGGACTACTCGACTTCGGTTTACCTCTTCTTGTCTCGCAGCGCTAGTTAGAAATTATTAGTTTGATTGTTATTTTTGTTTTAGTTATAATAAATTTAAATATTAATTTAATTAAGGATAAAAAATGGAAGCATTAACATTAACTTTATTGGGTTATCCGCTTGGAATCTTAGCTAGTTTTACATATGACCAATTTAAAGAATTAATCCATAGATTATAATTGCTCACCTTCTCTGGTCTCTCAACTTTTAAGAGGAGGATAAAATCTTTCTGTTACACAATTAAAATATCTATTTTATGTTTAGATGGTTGACTTGAATGGGAAGTTGGGATAGCATATGCTGAATGATTGTTGCAGGTGAGCTTGATGTTAGGCATCACATAATATTGGTGTATGACGCTTTGCTT
>DAOUSR010000121.1 GCA_030627125.1 Thioploca sp. | reverse complement strand
CGGAATTATATTTAAGTGATTTATGAAAGACTTAGGTTTTTCCACCGTACTACGTTGCTTTTCTTTACCGGTTTTCTGATCTATGAATTGGTTTATGAATTAATTCAAAATTTACTTGTAAACGTATCATGGATTATGTCACCATTAAGTAACTATATACAAATCTAGTTGTATTCATTTTTTGATTATACCTTAGTTTGATTGCTACTTACATTATTATATTTTATATTGGTATTTATTTAACTTCGTGTAATTTCATGTGTAAAAAAAATCGTTGTGTTAAAGAAATCTACCGGAGGAAACATAAAAATTACGATTTAACAGGTTAGTTGCTGCTCTTGTCTACTTAAAATGTCGCTTAGGGAAATATGTTTAATATGAAAATACGCATTATAGCTGGACAATGGCGAGGTCGTAAGCTATCCGTTCTGGATAAACCGGGATTACGCCCAACTCCAAATCGAGTCAGAGAAACTTTATTTAATTGGTTAACTCCGCATTTACCTGGTAGTAAATGTTTGGATTTATTTGCTGGTTCAGGAGCTTTAGGTATAGAAGCCGCTTCTCGTGGTGCTAAACGGGTATTATTGGTAGAAAAAGAATTTGATATTGTCCAAAACTTACGCCAACAAATTACAGCTTTAAATTCAAAAAATATAGAAATTAAACATATAGATGCGATAAAGTTATTACAAAAATGTACACCAGAAACTTTTGATATTGTTTTTTTAGACCCTCCTTTTGAACAAAATTTACTTATCTCTAGTTGTAATTTATTGGCACCTTGGCTCAGTCAGTCAGCTCATATATATTTAGAAACTGATAAAAATATTGATACTTTACCAAGCAATTGGCAGATTATTCGTAAGCAAAAAGTTGGACAAGTTTTAGGTATTTTGCTGGTAATAGTTTAGGAGTTGATTTATTGTGTTGTATGAATAAGAAGGCAAGAATTGCTATAGCATCTTTCCTAAATAATTCTAGATTTCAATATCTTTAGGAATTACGCATTCTAAAAAATCTTGTAATATAGCCATAAAAATTTCAGGATGAGATAAAAATGGGATATGAGCTGCTGGTTTAATTATAGATTTACGCAATGTAGGTAATGTCCAATCATTTCCCATTTCGATTGGTACTATTTTATCATATTTCCCCAAACATAATTGAGCCGGACAATTAATCTGGTGGAGTTGAGAACGTAAATCAGTATTTTGCAATAACTGTAAACCAGACTGCAAAGCTTCTATTGAAGGTGGATTAGCTAAAAATGAATTGAGATTCCGAAGTTGCTGACGAGCATTATCACAACCCCTTATTTGCAATGTCAAAAAACGCTTTAAAGTACCAACAGTATCAGTTTCGAGTTGGTTAGCGAATTGTTGTAATACGTCTGCTGTCATAGCATGAGGCCAATCACTAGCTGTGACAAAACGAGGAGAAGTAGCAATTAATACCAGACCACGCACCTGATGTTGGATTGCCATATTCATAGCCAACAAACCACCTAATGACCAGCCAATCCAAACTGCATCATGTGGTAAATTATTCGCCAACTGTTCCGTCAAAATTGGCAGTGAATATTCAACCATAGGACTCTTGCCATGACCTGGCAAATCAACTTGATAAACCTTCCAATTATGAGCCAACTCTATAGCAATATCATTCCAAATTTCACTATTAAATCCCCAGCCATGCAATAATATTAACGGTTTACCTTGACCTTGTTGTTTGATAAACATATTTATGCTATTATATAATTTATGATTAGCTAAGATGCTTGTCTAGAAGCCAATATCTTATCCCGCCACAAATAGGTTTTTGCTTTAATATCATGTATATCTAACGAAGTCAAACAACGAGATTTTAGTAAATGCTTACCAGCCACCCAAACATCAGTAACTTTATCTCTGCCAACAGCATACACGAGTTGTGATAAAGGATTATAGATTGGTTGAGTTTCAATATCGCTCATATTAATCGCAACAATATCAGCAGATTTACCCGGCACTAAAGAACCAGTAATATCATCTATTCCCAATGCTTTAGCTCCATTTAACGTTGCCATCTGTAATGCAGTTGCAGCTGGAATACTACTGGCATCATTACTAAGAATTTTAGCTAATAGAGCTGCTGTCCGCATTTCTCCTAACATATCCAAATCGTCATTACTAGCCGCTCCATCAGTACCTAAAGCGATATTGATTCCAGCCTGATGTAATTTAGAAACTGGACAGGTACCACTAGCTAATTTTAAATTTGACTCTGGGCAATGAATGATATTCACTCCATGTTTTGCCAATATAGCCATTTCTTCATTTTTTAGCGAAGTCATATGTACTGCTAGTAATTTAGGTGAAAGTAAACCTAATTTTCTTAGCCTAGTTAAAGGTCGCTCGCCATTTGTCTTAATTGCTTCTTTAATTTCAGTAGCTGTTTCATGGATATGCATATGAATTGGCAAATCAAATTCTTCTGCTAATAATTTACCAGCTTTTAAGGAATCATCAGAAACAGAATAAGGTGCATGTGGAGCTAAGGCTGTTTGAATCAATGGATTATCACTAAATTGTTCTTGTATTGCTCTACCTTTCTGTAAATATTCAGCCGAATCTTTGGCCCACGCTGTAGGGAAGTCAATTAAAATTAAACCAAGAGTAGCACGGATTCCAGCTTTATTAGCGACTTCTCCGACTACATCTGGGAAGAAATACATATCATTAAAACAAGTAACTCCACCCCGTAACATTTCAGCTATGGCTAATTTAGCACCATCAGCAACAAAACTTTCACTGATATGAGTTTGTTCTGCTGGCCAAATATATTCATTTAACCATTTTTCCAAAGGCATGTCATCTGCAAAACCACGCAATAAGGTCATTGACGCATGAGTATGAGCATTGATTAAGCCTGGTATTAATAGATGAGTATTTAACCGATAAGTAAGCCGGGCCGAAAAATGTTTGACTGCTTCATCACTAGGCAATATGGCTGCAATTTTACCATCTTGTATTGCAATAGCATGTTGTTCATAAACAGTATTTTCTGGTTCTACTGGAATAATCCAGCCCGCATATATAAGAATATCAATATGTTGCATGATTTAATGGTAATTTATTAGAACTAAATTTATGGGTTTTAAGGATAGTTAATTTAAATTTTTTATTACTAGATATTTGAATATCTTATATTAATAGTTAGGACAGTTTTACATATTGACAACCACGTAGTTACAAAGTGACTCAAAGCTATTTTTGTATTTTTCCACAAAATATGTTTTTTCTTGTCAAACTATTTTCATTTAACTTTTAGCTTGACAAGGCACAGAGTATCTACATGGTTATTTTAGCTAAGATATTGTAAATTATATCAAATATTAATCATTAGCTAATGTTATTTGCTGAATAACCAAATTTGATAAAATAGAAAGTCCATTGGTAACTGGGTCCTCTCCTTCTTTAACATAAGCAGCATAAAATATATAGTCACCACCCATACCTGCTTGGAGTTCAAATTCAAATACATAATGCTTGGTTTCAGTCTTATTTATAGAAGTTTTATAAGGTTGTGGTATAGAATTCCATTGATTAACTGGGTCGTTTGTTCTAAAAATAAATTCGTCAGAAGGTAACGCCACTGCTACCCAAAGATCAACATTAGTATCTCGGTTGGCTGTTTCTGTTAGTTCCATAACTATTTTTTCACCAACTTGATAAGAATCTTGCAACTTGGTAAATTCAATCTGAACAGATGTGGGAGACTCAGTAGTTGGGATAGAGTCAAATACTGTTACAGTATCTTGTGCAGTAGCAGTCAACCCATCATTATCAGTTAAGGTCAATGTTATGGTGTAAGTACCAGCCTGAGTAAATATTATGCTGGAATTAACCCCAGAGCTTTCTTGTCCATCGGAAGCTGTCCATGTATAATCAATAATCGAACCATCTGCATCAATTGAATTACTGGCATCTAAATTTACGGTGAGAAAATTTTCACCTTGAGTTGCAGAAATAGCAGCATTAGGTGACATAGGCATACTATCAATAGATATAGCAAAATCAAGTTTAGCATTTTCTCCTACAGTGAATTCTTGTGGCCAAAACCCATTATCTGTTTGATTAATCCGATATTTAACCAATGTAGGTTTAAAAACAGCCACCGTTTTTGTGATTGCTGAACTCAAAATATCGCCGGCAATAGTAACCGAAATAGTAGTTAAATCAGTTTGATTAGAACGATAATTTGCTTCAAAAGCATCGGCAACTGGTTTAACATCTGTCGGCCAATCACTATTAGGTTGCAACACAGTATCGACTGCTCCAACATCAATTATTTCCGTAGCATCAAACGGAATTGCATATCCACCAGAACTTGAAGTTATGGCAAAATATTCACCTTCCGAAGGAGTGATAGTAATATCTGGTAATCCTTCACCCGGATCATAGAAATTGTTAGCATTTTTATCTTCATAGATTACACCAACAAGATATATCCGTCCTGGTTCAGTCCCAAAATTTTGCACAATATGTCCATCGTTTCTAGGCCCATAAATTCCAATACCTACCTCATTATGATTAACTCCCAACATATTTATGCGATGGCCAAGTGGACTAGTGTCATGAGATAAATTATAATGATCCACCATGAAACCAAAATGACTAGCTAAAATATCCTCGGCATTTTCTGCACCACCACCATCAATATTTTCTGATACACCGTTTATATAACCTTGTTTTTCAGCTCGATCCCAAGGTGCTAATCCTTCTGGAGTATAGTGACTAAAATAATCTCTATCCACCATATCTTCAGCATGTAACAAAGCTATCTGTGATAATAATTCATTAAATGCCACTGGTTGAACTTTAGGGTAATTAGCAAATTCCTGGCGTAAATTAGTAAAAAATTCAGGCTTATTTTTACGAGCATCTTGAGTATACCAAGTATCTAAAGTATCTAAAAATATACCTTCTGCTGTCGGATCCATTCTGGAACGATTGATTAGTTCCAACATATACTGCTCCAAATTAGTAGGATTGCCATGCTCATATAGAGTGTTTGGAGCAGCTACTATTGATTGGGTAAAAATAATAAATACTAATATAACTCTCATATATAACCCTCATAAAATTTCAGCCTTGGTACAGGACATTGTTAAAAAATTATCAGTTTGGATTTTATAGCAATTGATAATTAAGAATTACTATATATTATTCCGGCAAGTACATAGCAGAATCTTCAAAAGTGCCTTGTTCTGCATCTAAATGACAAGCTTTACAATTACCTTTAAAATTAACTTCTGGAAGTTGCCAAATTGCAGAAGCTATATCTTGGTGTTTTGTTACCCAATAATCTACTTCTGTAATACGTAATGGAGATTGTTCTGGTGGAATAGAACGATTATTTTTCCATGCCACTTCGGTCAAGGTATTTTCTGCTGCATTGTTAATCGCAAAAGTTTGCAATTCGGCTATATCATCAGGCTCTAAATATAAATCTTCTTCAAAGTGTTCTGCTTGCTCGGCGAAGGTTCGTTGCCAAGAACGAGCTGGCAATAAGCTGGGATGGTAAGCGAGATGACATTCTTCACAAGCTGCTTGCCATGCTGGATTGGTTGGTAATTCAGGCCCAATAAATGGCCGATAATTAGCTTCCAATAAATAACCATTAAAATAACTTGCCATTCCAACGATAAGTGACGAGATAAGAAAAATAGTAGTTAAGCTATGTTTTGGAATGTCAATTGATTGAGTTGTTGTGGATTTAAGACCGGTAAACATGGACTTAATTAAGTTTTCATTATGGAGCCAACTCTCTCCTAACACACCTAATATATGTATCCCAATAATTCCTAACATAAACCAAGCTATGCTATCATGCCACCAATGCAAGCTATCGCCCAGTTCAAAACTTATCATTCCAGCCAAAGGCCCATGTCTCTCTTCACCACCTAACGTTAGTAAACCGGTTAATGCAACAATTAAACCCAAACCTAAAATGATAAATACCGCCCAACTCCCAGCTGGATTATGTCCCAAAAAATGTTGGCGTTGGGAAGTAAACAGAGTTTTTAAATATCCTCCAATTTGTAAGCAAGTAAAATTACAAAATTTAGCATAGTTACTTCCTACAAATCCCCAGATTAATCGAAATATTAATAACGCTAAAAATAAATATCCAGCAAAAACATGTATATCAAGATAACGATCATCACCTTGACTAAGCCAGCTAAGAATAAAAGATGCAACTAATAGCCAATGAAATACACGAGTTGGTAAATCCCAAATTCTAACAGAATGTTTGGTGGTACACATAAATTTTCCATTGTAGACTTGACAGACTTTTAATAAACTATCAAGTCTGGTATTTAAATATTTTATAGAAATTAGTTATTTTTCATCATCACTTCCAACTACATCTTTATATAGTTCTTTTGCACCATGTTTAATACGACCTAAAAAACTTGATGAACGTTCATATTCTTCCCAATTACCATAACCAGGAACAACGATATCGTCTTCTGAATAGCTACCAGTAATGGCTTTAGTATGGCATTTATCACAGTAGCTTAGGGATTTTACTTTTGGATTTTTAGCTACCATGTCGGTTGTCAATTCATCATGTTTACTTACCATATAAGGTATCTCTATAATCCGCAATGGAGTTTTATCTTTTGGCAGAGAACGCATGATTTTGACTGAGCGTTTGTAATTAGAAAATTCGGCTGCATTCTTAGTCAAATAATCTGTCAAAATTTTCTGGTCAGCTGCTTCTAATTCTGCATTTTCATCAAAATGATCAGCCAGATTTACCATAATTTCTTGCCAAGAACGAGCTGGCATCAATCCTGGTTGATAGGCAAAATGACAAGCACTGCATTCTTCAGCATAAAGTGCATTATTAACTGGAACAACTCCAGGTTTTTTAGAGCTACTTGAATCATCGTCAGCTAATACAGCATAACTAGATAATATCAATAAGGTAAATATCAGTTTCATTACTATTCTCCGTTAAAATTTTGCATAAAGAGCAACAAATCGCCCTTTTCTTGAGCATTACATTCTCGTCCCAAAGTCCATTTACAATTGCGTTTAAACCATTTACGAGTTTTCTTTAGATTGGTTAAACGTTCTGGATTAGTTATTGGAGCTAAAGGCTTAATAATTTTTCCGGTACGAATATGTTTACCTTCATTGCGTAAATCAGCAGTGTGGCAAGTAGTACATTGACGAATTTTACCAGTTTTAGCATTGATAAATTCTTGTGACCACAAAGCTTTACCAGCTTTCGCACTAAATGTCTCAACTCCTGTAGCACGATATTCAGTTAATAGCTCATCTACTACAGATGCATATAATGAACTTGATAATATTAACGATAGAACAATAGTTAATTTAATTCGCATGATTTAATCCTAAAATAAAAATTATACAACAAAATCTAAATTCAATTCAATATTGTATGCAAAATTCTTCTAAATATTCCATCGATTTCATCAATAGTTATTCATATTTAACTTTTTTTGTGGTTAAAATAACCCTTAAGAATTGCTAAAGTTTATCGATTTCCGGTTTCATGCATCCAATCTAAATAATTTTTTACCCCTTCTTCTACAATTCGGAAAGATTGATTATAGCCAACTTCAATCAAATTAGAAATGTCAGCTTGAGTGAAACTTTGATAGCGACCCTTTAAATGTTCAGGGAAAGGAATATATTTAATTTTGCCCCGTTTATGCCAAGCGATAACTGCATTCGCAATATCATTAAAAGATTGACTGCGGCCAGTCCCAACATTAAAAATTCCAGTTTTATCAGGATTATCCATAAACCATAAATTTACTTTTACAACATCATCTATATACACAAAATCTCTTAGTTGTCCACCATCAACATAACCATCACAACCTTCAAATAATTTAACTTCTTCTTCACCAGCCAATAATTGTTGATGTAAATGATAAGCAACACTGGCCATGCTACCTTTATGTTGTTCTCGAGGTCCGTAAACATTAAAATAACGCAAACCAATTACTTGAGAGGTGGCAGTGGCTAAAATTTGGCGAACATATTGATCAAACAAAAATTTGGAATAGCCATATACATTTAAAGGAGCTTCAAGATTACGCGATTCTCTAAATATTTTCCCTTCGCCATAAACAGACGCACTAGAAGCATAAAATAATGGGATATGTTTAGATAAACAATAATGCAATATAATTTTAGAATATTCGTAATTATTTGACATCATATAATGCCCATTCCATTCTGTAGTGCTAGAGCAAGCTCCTTGATGAAAAATTGCATCTATATAAGGCGAAAAATATTCTTTGGTAATTAGGCGTTTTAAAAAAGATTCTTTATCTTGATAGTCGTAAATTTCACAATCAACTAAATTTTTAAATTTTTCACCTTTGGTAAGATCGTCTACAACTAAAATTTTAGTATAACCACGTTTATTAAGTGCTTTGACAATATTACTGCCTATAAATCCAGCACCGCCGGTAACAATAATCATAATTCTTCTCGTAAAGTTTTAATAATATTGCTGGTGGAAAAACCTGCTAAAAAATCTAAAGTTAATACTTGTCCACCTTGAGCTAATACACAGTCACTGCCGGCAATTTGTGATATTTGATAATCATTACCTTTCACTAAAATATCCGGCAAAATATTACAAATCAAATTCTTAGGGGTTTCTTCACCAAAAGGAATAACCCAATCAACACATTCCAGAGCATTTAATACTGCCATCCGTTGTTCTAAGGGATTTATTGGTCGTTTATCACCTTTCAAACTACGAACGGAATTGTCATCGTTGATTGCAACTATAAGTCGATCACCAAGCTGTTTGGCCTGCGTTAAATATTGGACATGGCCAGCATGTAAAATATCAAAACAACCATTCGTCATTACAATCGTTTCGCCATCATTTTTAGCAACTTTTACCACAGCTTGCAAAGTTTCTATGTTATGAATTTCGGTATGTAAAACCCGTTCCAGTTCAGCCACAGTAATTGTAGTTGTGCCAAGTTTAGTAACAGCCAAGCCACCGGCTAAGTTAGCCAAAGCAGTAGCACTTTCCCAATCTTGTCCGGCTGCTATCGCAGTTGCTAATACACTGATTACAGTATCTCCTGCACCAGTTACATCGAACACTTCATGCGAATGAGCTGGTAAGTGTAATGGTGGTTGTTCAGCTCGAATTAAAGTCATACCATCTTGGCTACGGGTGATTAGCAATGCTTCCAGGCCTAATTGCTTGCGTAAATTCTGGCCTTTTTCCACTAATTGAGTTTGATTAATACAAGACCCAACTACTGCTTCAAATTCTGATAAATTGGGGGTAATAGCTGTTGCCCCTCGATATTTGTTGAAATCATTCCCTTTAGGATCGATGAAAACAGGTTTGTTAGCATTACTAGCAGAAAGAATTAAGGCTTGTGGATCAGCTAAGGTTCCTTTGCCATAATCAGATAATACTACAGCATCAATATTTTGTAAGCAAGATTCCATTTGAATTTGGATAGCTTGGTTGTCTAAGTCAATAAATCCATCTTCAAAATCTAACCGTATCAATTGTTGATGACGGCTCATAACTCTTAATTTAGTGACTGTTGACACACCTGATAATTGAATGAATGCACAATGTATACCTTTTTCTGTTAGTTGAGTAGTGATGGTATTTGCAGCTTCATCTTGTCCAGTTACACCAATTACCGTAACTTGTCCACCTAAGGCTCGTATATTAAAAGCAACGTTACCAGCTCCTCCGGGACATTCTTGCTGTTGTTTAACATGGACTATCGGGACAGGAGCTTCTGGAGAAATGCGTGACGTAACACCATGCCAGTATCGGTCTAACATGATGTCGCCTATTATTAAAATATGAGCTGTTTGAAATGTTGGAATATTGAGATTCATACGATGAATTAAAGACAATTTTTAAGTCATTTTTTAAACTATGAGTTATTGGATTTATAGAACTAAATTTTAGCTTAGTTTTATTGATTTAGTTATATTTTCTTGTAAT
>DAOUSR010000215.1 GCA_030627125.1 Thioploca sp. | reverse complement strand
TTTATCTAATTCATCAGATTTAGCTTGGGCGAATGGGATAATTTCTGATTTTGGATCAAGTGATACTGAGCCTTTGGTTAGGAGTCCATAAATCCAATCGGTGACAATAACAGCAAATACTGGACTGCACCATTGAGCAAGATTAATGGCAACATAAGGATGTATCCATGTTCCTTGTTTTTCGGGAGTACCGCCTTGTATGGTTTGTATAAGTTGTTGATTTTGTTCCGTTAGGCTAATTAGCCTAACGGGAATTTTATTAGTAAAATCAGATAGTTCAACTAAAAACGCTTTAGTTGATTTGAGGCGGCGATAGTCTTTAAATTTTTTACCAGTAGCTTTAGTCATATCCGTGGCATTTAAGTAGCCATCAGAACGCTGACGGATTGTAGCACCGTGAAAATCACGGCTTATTAAATTTTGGGTGGTCATTTTAGACACCTTACAGTGGAGTAGCAGAAATTTTGGGTTTAAACACTTAGCAGAGTGGCATTCTGTAATTACCACCTTTTCAGGTCATGATTCCCTAGCTAAGCAGGATAAATTATAAAGATTTATTATTTAGTTGTCAATGATATTTAATGATTTTGTACCAGTTGTAATTTTTGGCAGGTGGGTACGAGATGTTTAAAATTTCTTTTTGAGTGATATTGGAATATTGGTGACAAGTTTTTGTAACTTAATTTGTAACTACTTACCATGCCCTTAACTTAATAGCATTGATGAGTAGGGTCGATAAAATTTCTCTTATCCACCAAACCAAACTACTTATTAGACAAACTATAAATATAAGTAGCCAATTAAATGCACCTTTGTCTCACCCAAGAACTCACCATGAGCTGGCATTCGGACTTGCCGACCTTTAGTAATACTCTCTTTTATATCTGACTCAGAACCACCAGCAACATTAGGAATTATGCGTGACATAGCCTTTAATGTTTATGGAGGGTTTTAATTTGATAACTAATGCAATGATGGAAGGGAAAATAGGTAAACTTTGGGATATTATCAATATTAAAAATATCTTTAATTTCAGCTGATTATTTAATTATGAAAATTTTATTTAGTTGATAACTTTTTGTTATATTATGGATATCTTTACTTTGAACCAGCCCTCCTCTCCCAACGGGGGCGTTGGGAAGAGTAAAAGTCGGGTTACGCTCTCGCTAACCCGACCTACCTTAAAAACTACTTATTAGACAAACTATAAATATAAGTAGCCAATAAATGCACCTTAGCCTCACCCAAGAACTCACCATGAGCTGGCATCCGGCCTTGCCGACCTTTAGTAATACTCTCTTTTATATCTGACTCAGAACCACCATATAACCAAATATTATCAGTTAAATTTGGAGCTCCCATCGCTTGCACGCCTTTACCTTCCGGCCCATGACATGCAAAACAGATACGTTTGAAAGTCTTCTCACCTTCAGTCGCAGCAGTTGCATCATGTTGAGCCGCACTCAGGCTTAACACATATTGAGCAATATTATTAATATCCGCATCCGTAGACAAACCATTTTGCATTCCAGATGGCATCACGCCCTGCCGACCATTCATAATACTAGCTTTAATAGTCTTAGGATTGCCGCCATACAACCAATCATCATCCCGCAAGCTTGGAAAACCCTTTACACCACCAGCATCAGAACCATGACAGACGGTACAATAATTCAAAAACAAACGATGACCTATCTTGACCGCTTCCGGTTGTTTTACTAACTCAGAAATTGGTTCACTTTGGTATTTGGTGAAAATAGGCATATACAATTCATCCGCAACCTTCATTTCAGCTTGGTATTCACCGATCTCAGTCCAACCAAGAATTCCTTTGAAAGAACCTAGACCGGGGTAAAGTGCCAAATAACCAATACTGAAAAATAAGCTTATATAAAACATATATAACCACCACATTGGTAGCGGATTATTGTATTCAGCTAAATCCTCATCCCAAACGTGACCCATAGTTTCAACTTTTTTCTCTGGATCAGGTTTGTCGCCACCAAGCCATATTATCAAAGCGAAACACGCTAAAATACCGACCACAGTCGGAATAATGATAAACCATTCCCAAAATTGACTGGTAAATAAACTACTGTCAAACATCGTTATTACTCCTTACGATTGAGTCATCATCATCGATTAGCGAATTAGCCGCTTTGTTGAAAGTATCTTTTTGCTTACTGTTATAAGCCCAAGCGATTATTCCAAAAAATGCTAACATAACTACAATCGTCCATACTGACTGAAAAATTGCCATGAATTCCATAACTTACCTCACTGTTTTAATTGAAGTGCCTAAATTTTGCAGATAAGCAATAATGGCATCCATTTCAGTTCTACCAGCCACCGCATTGGGAGCATTAGTAATCTCATCATCAGTATAAGGATCGTTAAACCAGTCCTTCAATATCTGCATTTTCTTCTGCACTAACGCTCCGTCTAGCTCAGTTTCTGCTAAAGAAGGATAGTTCGGCATGACAGATTCCGGTACTACATCACGCGGATTCATTAAATGCACGTAATGCCAATCATCACTGTAGCGACCACCAACTCGATGTAAATCTGGGCCAGTTCGTTTAGAACCCCATTGGAATGGACGATCATAGACAAATTCGCCCGCTACCGAATAATGGCCATAACGTTCGGTTTCAGCTCGGAAAGGTCGAATCATTTGTGAGTGGCACAAATAACAACCTTCACGTACATAAACATCTCTACCAGCTAATTGTAAGGCTGGATAAGGCTTTAATCCTTCAACTGGTTGCGTAGTTGATTGCATAAAAAACAATGGTACAATCTGCACTAAAGCACCAATCGATACTACGATTAGGATTAAAGTCATCATCAAGCCAATATTAGTTTCAATTTTTTCATGTCCTGTTGCCATCGTTATCTCCTTAATGAGCTAAAATTGGTTCTGGAATTTTGTCATTGACTTCACCTTTTTCAGGATTGGTTACCGTCTTAAAGATATTGTAAGCCATAATCAACATTCCGATTAAGAATAACGTCCCACCTAACCAACGAGTCACATAATAAGGGTGCATGGCTTGGACTGATTCTACAAAGCTATAGGTTAAAGTACCGTCAGCATTAATTGCTCGCCACATTAAGCCTTGCATGATACCGGATACCCACATTGCCGAGATATATAATACAACTCCGATAGTTGCTAACCAGAAATGGAATTCAACTAATTTGAGGCTATACAATACCCGTCCAAATATACGTGGAATCAAATAATACATGCTACCAAATGTAATCATCGCTACCCAACCTAAAGCCCCAGAATGGACATGACCTATCGTCCAATCAGTGTAATGAGATAAAGCATTAACCGTCTTAATAGCCATCATTGGGCCTTCAAATGTGGACATACCATAGAAGGAAACTGCTACAATTAAGAACCGTAAGATAGGATCGCTGCGGAGTTTTTCCCACGCTCCAGATAAAGTCATAATCCCATTAATCATTCCGCCCCAAGAAGGTGCTAGTAAAATTAATGACATAACCATACCCAAGGATTGAGTCCAATCAGGCAAAGCGGTATAATGGAGATGATGTGGGCCAGCCCAGATATAGGTAAAAATCAAAGCCCAAAAATGGACGATAGATAGCCGATAGGAATATACTGGTCGTTGTGCTTGTTTAGGAATGAAGTAATACATCATACCTAAGAAAGCTGCTGTCAAGAAGAAACCTACCGCATTATGACCATACCACCACTGTACCATAGCATCCTGCACTCCAGCATAAGCAGAATAAGATTTAAACATGGTAACAGGCACTACTAAATTATTAAAAATATGCAATAAGGTAATTGTGATAATAAAAGCCGCAAAAAACCAATTGGCCACATAGATATGAGGAGTTTTACGCTTCAAGAGAGTTCCGAAGAACACTATTGCATAAGCAGTCCATACTACGGCAATCAGCAAGTCAATCGGCCATTCCAACTCAGCGTATTCTTTACTCTGAGTCATTCCAAGTGGTAAAGTAATTGCTGCTGCTACGATGACTAACTGCCAACCCCAAAACGTTAAGGCTGCCAAGCCATCAGAAAATAACCGTACATGACAAGTACGTTGTACAATGTAATAAGATGTTGCAAATAATGCCGAGCCACCGAAAGCGAAAATTACGGAGTTGGTATGTAATGGCCGCAACCGCCCGAAAGTAAAGTATGGTACATCAATGATATTATTTAGCCAAGGCCAAGCTAGTTGGGCAGCGATAAAAACTCCTATTGCCATACCAACCACACCCCAAACTATAGTCATAATGGCAAATTGCCGCACGACTTTATAGTTATAGGTGTTTTTTTGACCTGTAGAGGTCGTACTATCCACAGTATATTGCTCCTGTTAAAGATTAAAAAGAGCATTATTTCATGATTTGCTAATATAAGTCAACATGGATTTACTTACCCAGCAATCCAGAGTATAAACTCCATTAAAATATAATGAAATATATTAATAATATTTTGTACGCAACTAGGCTTCTCAATACAGCTAACGTTATGAAATTTTACTGAAACTCCATCTAATTTATTTTTTCGATTTTACACAACTGAGAAACGCTATAAGTTTATTCATTATTCTAAAATAATTTAAATAACATATACATTGATAGATGATTTATTTTTTCCATTAGAATTGATTTTTATAGTAATATTCAGAAAATACATATTATGTAACGTTTCTCAATTGAATGCGTTATATTAATACAAATTAAGAGCTTAATATTTATATTGAAGTTCATTAAGAATTAAGAATTAAGAATTCATAATTAAGAATTGCTATAATACTTTTGTCAATGCGTAA
>DAOUSR010000103.1 GCA_030627125.1 Thioploca sp. | reverse complement strand
TTACGCATTGATAAAATAATTACTTTATGAATTTGTTAAAATACAAATAGTTATACCACAACAATAATTAATTTACATATAAAATATATTTATAAAATACTGTCATTCCTGTGAAGCTTGTCCTCAACTTGACTGGGGAACGGGAATCCAGAAATCATTTAGACTCCTAGATTCCCACTGCCATTAAGTTAAGGATTTTATTGTAAATAATATATACCATAACCTCTATTTTCTTAACATAATGGCAGTGACGCTGGTGCATGGGAATCATAATATCACATAACTTTCTCAAAGGTAACATCAGCATGAACGATAACCTCACCCGCCGCCAATGGCTTAAAAAAACCGGTCAGCTTGCTATCTCCACAAGCTCTTTAGGATTTCCCAGTATTATTAAAGCCTACAATAGTAAACCAACGATTAGAATTGTTGGTACGCATGTGATTTTGCAGGAACAATTACGCAAAAAAGCCCAGCGTGATTTAGGTATTAATATTGAATTTTATCCTGGTGGCGATGCGCAAGTTTTATTAAAAGCCTCCACCGACCCCTCCTCGTTTGATTTATATGAACAATGGTCAAACAGCCTAAAGATATTATGGCAAGCCAATGCGATACAAGGCATTGAAATTGCTAAATTCGCATACTGGTCTGAAATTAATCAACTGACAAAAACTGGGCGTATTTCTGATAAAGCTCGTTTAGGTTTAGGCGATGTGCCACATAATTTGCTCTATGCACAGAAAGACGGTACTTTAGGTTCAAATCCTTATGTTGATTGCACTATTTTCTGAACAAGCCAATTGTCTAAAAAGCGAATTTTTGGCCAATATGAGCCATGAAATCCGCACTCCGATGAATGCGGTGCTGGGTTTTTCGGAAATACTAAACAATAAACTTGCAGATAAACCTGAATATAAACCGCTTATCGATGGAATTATTAAAGGTGGAAATAAACTTATCTCACTAATTAATGATATTCTTGACCTATCAAAAATTGAAGCTGGACGTTTAGAAATAAAACCCTAACCGGTTAATCTTTTAAGACTTATTGAAGATATAAAACAGATTTTTTCAGTGAAAGTTCAAAATAAAAAACTTGCAATTTTCACTCGAAATTGATGAGCAATTACCAAAATCATTAATACTCGACTCGAAGCACTAAATTGTGAAATTTTTGAAGCCGAAAACGGGCAAGAAGCAATAGATTGGCTGAAATCCAACCAACCTAATATAATCCTAATGGATATACAAATGCCTGTAATGAATGGAGATATAGCAGCAAAACTAATTAAGCAACAGCCTAAATTAAAATCAATACCAATAATTGCATTAACCGCTTTGGCAATGAGAGAGCAAGAAGAACAATATACCGGTCTTTTTGATTACTATCTGAAAAAACCTATAGCAATGAATGAATTGGTGCAGTGCTTAATCCAATTTTTGCCTTATACTGAAAACCGAACAAACAGAAAGTTTAGCAGAAAAATCAGTAAACTACACAGAAGAATTAACAGCCGATTTAAAAAATTGGTAAGTTGCCCGATAAATTTACTGACAAAAACGGACGAGTTAATATTTATGCCGAGCAAAATCAATCAAATATTACAATTACAGTTTCTGATAACGGAATTGGAACAAAACCGGAAATCCTAACTAAACTATTTGATATTTCAGAAAAAATTACTACATTAGGAACAGAAAGTGGAACAGGATTAGGCTTACTGCTTTGTAAAGAATTTATTGAAAAACATAATGGAAAAATTTGGGTAGAAAGCAAAAAAGATGTTGGTTCAAATTTTTCATTTTCAATACCAAATCGATAAGAATTGAAGATAGAGAGAACATAGGATTTACGAATTTTTCATGTGTATTCAAATTGCCTATTATTTATTTCCTTGATTTAATGATATTTAACCAGAGGTTGGGAACTAGAAAAAATCTGAGCTGGCAGGTTTAAACGGAAGGTTAGTAATCAATTTGCGTAACATAAGTTACTAAGGAGTGGAATTGATATAGTTTTATACCACTCCTTCTAAAGATTAAAAAGCGGAGAAAATTAGACGTTTTCTGCGTAACATAAGTTAATTAAGTAGAAGAACGCTCATAAATAATGAACTTATATAAAATTAATGATAATTATATTACCAAAATTTAACGGAAATAATTGTAAGGATTATATAAATAATAAACATCTAAAGGAGTAAGGCGTGGTAATTCAACATAATGATTACCTTGTGAGTCTACCTTTTCTTCTTTCGCAAAGATAAATATATCATCTTCATTATTTTCCATATCAGTTGGTCGGCGATTAAAAGAAACATCCCTTATATCTTTAATAATTGTATCTACCCATTTGATTTTAATAGCATTATCACCAAACTCACGCCAATTTCCAGACGAACTGCTTGCATACATCTTTTCAACAAATTCATCCATGGTTATACCCATTTTTTTTGCTACTGGTGACATAATCCGTTTAGTCCATTCTTTCCCTATTTCCAATTCTTCTTCTATCTGAGTTCGATTACCAAACATAAAACTCATCATTTGGTGATGGACAATAATAGCATTTGGATATGCAAAAGAACGCTCTGCTAAAGAAGTAATTATTGCGGCCATACTTGCAGCCAAAGATTTAACTACTACATACACAGGGGCCTGACTATTTTGCATGGCTTCTAATATCTTGGAGCCTTCCATTACTGAGCCACCATAGCAACGATCTATTATGATAAAAATTGGATATTCGGTATTTTTGTTATTAAAATAATTAATTCTTTCAGTAATATATTCAGCTGTTCCGGAAAAAATTACTTCTTCTAACGCTATTTTTCTATCGCTAACAACTAAATAACCATCAACAAATGGGTTTTTCAAATATTCAATAGGTTTATTAACTTGATCTTCCCACATCTCCGTTTGTTCTCTTTCAGAAATTTTTTCACTCAATTCTTCAAGTTTAAGAGTACGTTTATTACGTTCATATTCCAACTTAGTCATTTCAAAGTTTAACATGGTAGCTTCAAGCTGGATTTTTAATTCCTCATGTTTATTTTTCTCTGCTACAATAGAATTTTGCATTGCAAGTTGTTCATGTTCTTTTTCTAAACCTATTAACATTCGTTTCTTTTCATACTCATAGATCTGGCTCTCAAGCTCCAAACGAGTCTTCATTGCTTCTAAATTAGATACAAATTGTTGACGTTTAGCTGTTTCTAACTCATTTTCTAACAACAATTTTTCTTTTTCAGCAGTTAATTGTGCCAGTTTTTTTAGATTTTTTTCAGCTAGAAGCTCATTCTGTAATGTTAAAGTATCTTTTTCATTGTGCAACTTCATTAATTCTTTTTGATGCTGCTCAGATTCAATTACATTTTGAGTTGAGAGTATTGCATTCTGCAATTTCAATAAATCATATTGCTTTTTTAATTCATTAATTTCTGGATCGGTAGTTATAAACTCTGTTGGAGATTTTGCTGCTACAACTTGTACTGTTGGAGATTCCACTGCTACAACTTGTGAGTTAACTTGCTTTTCAACAGTTTCGTTAGAAATTACATCCTGTGCGACAACATTACCAATAAATAAAAATAGGACAAAAAATCGTTTCATAAAAGTATTTTCCAAATTAAGGCGGATTATTATCTATAGCAATTCTTAATTATGAATGAGCTTCAGTATAAATATCAAGTTATTAATTTGTATTGATATAATACATTCAATTGGTAAATGCTATATTTTAAAATTAAAGCTTTTTCATATTGTTTAAATTATAAACTAAACAAAGTACCATTTTCTCCAACATTTTCTAACATTTTAGTCATGTCTTCTGTACAAAGAGGAGTGCTAAAATAGTAACCTTGAATAATTTCACATTTTTGATTTCGTAAAAAATCCAATTGTTCCAAAGTTTCTACTCCTTCGGCTATTACATATAAGCGTAAACTATGTGCTAAAGCTACAATTGCCTTGATAATAGCAGCATCATCAGTATCTGTTGGAATATCTTTCACAAAAGAACGGTCAATTTTTAAACTATTAACCGGAAAACGTTTCAAATAACTCAAAGAAGAATATCCAGTACCAAAATCATCAATGGCAATTTTTATTCCGATTGAACGTAATTCTGTTAATAAAGATATAATATTATTTAGTTCATCAGCTTCTTCTGCCATTAATACGCTTTCTGTCAATTCCAACTCTAAATAAATTGGATCTAGTCCACTACCGGCCAAAGCACTCTTAATCATCTGTAATAAATTAGGTGATTGAAACTGGCGGCTTGACATATTAACGGATATTCGTAAAGTAGGAAAACCAGCTTGCTGCCAAATTTTATTTTGTTTACAGGCAGTTCGCAATACCCATTCTCCGATAGGAATAATTAATCCCATTTCTTCAGCAACTGGAATAAATTTGGCTGGTGATACTAGCCCTAATTCAGGATGTTGCCAACGTATCAAAGCTTCAGTCCCAATTATTCGGCCACTAATTAATTCTATTTGAGGTTGGTAATAAACTAGTAATTCATTTTGAGATAATACTTTACGCAATTGATTTTCTAAAATCAACCGTTCTAAAGCTACTTCATTCATTTTAGTGGTAAAAAATTGGTAGGCATTCTTACCATCAGTTTTAGCTCTTGATAAAGCAGTATCAGCATTTTTAAGTAAAGTTTTCCCATCTGTACCGTCTGTTGGATAAACACTGATTCCCATACTGGCAGTAACGACAATTTCATGTTCATCCAACATTATCTGATGACTAATGTTATCCAATAAACATTGTGCCATTTCACTGACATCTTTAACAATGTTATTGGTTTCAAACATTACAATAAATTCATCGCCCTCAATCCTAGATACGGTTGCTCCAGATTTTTCTATTAGTTTAGTTAACCGTTGAGCAATTTTTTTGAGCATGTTATCACCAGTTTCATGCCCCAATGAATCATTTATAATCTGAAAACTATCTAAATCTAAAGCTAATACAGCCACATTTTGTTTGGTACGCTTAGCACTGTTTATGGTTTGAGTTAAACGTTCTAACAATAAACTTCGATTAGGCAAACCAGTTAAAATATCATAATTAGCCAAATAAGCAAGTTTTTCTTCGGTTTCTACTAAGCGGCGATAACGATTAAGACGAGTTATAGTACGAATACGAGCCCTTAATTCAGCCCGATCATAAGGTTTACTCATGAAATCGTCAGCTCCAGACTCGATTCCACGCAAACGTGATTCACGGTCATCAAGAGCTGTAACCATTACAACGGGTAGTTCGGCTAACTTAGGATTGGCCCGCAAACGTTGACAAACTTCAAATCCATCCATGCCCGGCATCATTACGTCAAGTAGCATTAAGTCTGGAGATAGCTCTACAGCTTTTTTTAAACCTTCTTCCCCATTTTTGGCAAATTCTAAAATATAGCCTTCTGTCGATAGTAAAACTTCAACGGTATAACGGGAAACCAGTTCATCATCTACAATTAAAATAGTGCTTTGTTCAGACATAGGCGATATAATTTACGATTATAGAAGTCTATTTATAACTTTACACAAATCATCACGTTTAAATGGTTTAGATACAATCTCAGAAGCTCCCAGCTCTAAACAACGAGTTCTAGCAATAGGATCATCCCAACCAGTCACCATAACTATTGGTAAATCAGTAAAATCAGCTCGTAAACGGCGGCAAACCTCAAAACCATTCATACCTTTCATCATAACATCTAATAAAACTAAGTCAGGGACCATAGCATAGGCTCTTTCTAATCCTTGTTTTCCATCTTCAGCAAATACTAAGGTGTATTCTGATTCTAATAATGCTTCTATAGTACGACGGGAAATGATCTCATCATCTATAACTAAAATAGTTGTTTTATCTTGCATAATTATTTAGAAGATATTTTTAGAAGATTGTACTAACTTGGTCTCATGTAATTTAAGGTGAAAATTCATGAATATATCAAATAAATTGTAAACTAAGAACATAGGTCTTATTAAGAAGGCTAAAAGTTTAAACTTTGGATACTAGACATTGCTAGTGTTGGAATCCAATTATTTAATATTATTCTTGGCTAAATTAGCAGTTGTTATTTCTGTATTTTTTTCAACCCAAGCTGATAACTTATCTTTTACATCAACAAGTTCACTTGCAGTTTGGCGTGCATTTTCTGTCAACTTAGTATTAAACTCATTAAATAATTTAGATTGAGTTGCAACTATATCTTGAATATCTTTGGTTTCATTCAAGGTTTCTAGTTGTTTAGCTCCACCTTCCATATATAAATTCATCATTTCCATTTGACGTTGGGTCAAACGAGTCATGGCATTAGTATTAATTTCTCCTAATTCCTTAATAGAATCAGTAGTTATTTTGTTAAGTTCAGCCCATTGTTGAATAAGATCATTTTGCATTATATTATTACTCCGAAAAATAAAAAATCACGCTTAAAAATTTTAGAATTTAATGAAACTATTTCAACCCATGTGCATGCCACCATTAATAGCAATGTTCGCACCAGTTATAAAACCTGATTCTTCCGCTGCTAAAAATGTTACAACTCTCGCAATTTCATCAGGATTGCCCAAACGCCCTACTGGAATTTGACTTACCATTTGTTGTATAACTTTTTCACCCATAGCAGCAACCATAGAGGTATTAATATAGCCAGGAGAAATAGTATTTACCGTAATATTTTTACGAGCTGATTCCTGAGCAAGTGCCATAGTAAAACCGTGCATACCAGCTTTAGCCGCTGAATAATTAACTTGCCCAATTTGGCCTTTTTGCCCATTGACGGAAGAAAGATTAATAATTCGTCCAAAACCACGATCTCGCATCCCAGTTATAACTTGTTTAGTAACATTAAACACACTATCCAAATTAACTCTTAACACAGCATTCCACTGGTCTACAGTCATTTTGTGCATGAAACCATCTTTAGTAATACCAGCACAATTAACTAAAATATCAATTGGGCCAAGTTTTGTTTCGGCTTCTTGCACCATTTTAGTAGCAGCAGCAAAATCAGACACATCACCTTCAGCAATAGCAAAGTTAAAATTTGCATGTTTAGCTTGCCAAGCTTCACCATCATCAACACCACGTAACCAAGAAGCAGCAACTTTATAGCCAGCATTAGCTAATGCTATACAAACTTCAGTTCCAATACCACCAGTTCCGCCGGTGACTAATGCAACTCTATTAGTCATTTATTATTTTCCTAATTAAAAAAATTCATTGTAGCACATATTCCCCAACATATATTGATTTTTTAACAGTTTAATGTTGGAGTATGGAGTATTAAGAATCGTGAATCAGGTTGAGTTTATATAACAATTAACGCTCAATTGCTATAGCAATTCCTTGACCACCACCAATACATAATGTTGCTAAACCTTTATGCGCATCATGATCTACCATTCCATATAACAATGACACTAAAATTTTTGCTCCAGAAGCACCAATTGGATGACCTAGTGCAATTGCTCCACCATTAACATTAATTTTTGCTAAATCCCAGTTTAATTCACGATTAACGGAAATAGCTTGAGCAGCAAAAGCTTCATTAGATTCAACCAAATCTAAATCATCGACTGTCCAACCAGCTTTTTCTAAACATTTACGACTTGCTGGAATTGGGCCAGTTCCCATAATTTTAGGGTCAACTCCAGCATTAGCGTAGGATACAATGCGAGCCATTGGTGTTAAACCTAATTCTTTGGCTTTTTTAGCTGACATAACTATGACTGCGGCTGCACCATCATTAATTCCAGAAGCATTGCCTGCTGTAACTGTACCAGTTTTATTAAAAGCTGGACGGAGTTTACTTAATGTATCGGCAGTAGTATTATGGCGTGGGAATTCATCTTCCTTAAATACAATTGGATCGCCTTTACGTTGTGGAATTTCAATTGGTACTATTTCTGCGGCAAATTTACCATTTTTTTGAGCAATTTCAGCCTTTTGTTGAGATTTAGCGGCAAACTCATCTTGCTCTTTTCGACTAATTTTATACTTTTCCGCAATATTTTCCGCAGTACAACCCATGTGATAATCATTAAAAGCATCCCATAAACCATCAGTTAGCATACTGTCAACCATAGTCCAATCACCAAGTTTTTTACCAGAGCGAGATTTAGGTAAAACATGAGCGGCTAAACTCATATTTTCTTGGCCACCAGCTATTATAATTTCTGCATCTCCACATAAAATAGCTTGGGTAGCTAAGTGAACTGCCTTTAAACCACTACCACATAATTTATTAATCGTCATGGCTGGTACTTCAACTGGTAAACCAGCTTCAATAGCAGTCTGTCGAGCCGGATTTTGGCCAGCTCCAGCAGTCAATATTTGCCCCATAATAACTTCATCAATTTGAGCTGGTTCTAACCTGGTGCGTTCTAATAAATTAGCAATGACTTTAGCACCTAAAGTTTTAGCTGGAATATTAGCAAGTTGACCATTAAAATTACCTACCGCAGTACGGGCGGCTGCTACAATAACAACTTCAACAATTTCTTCCACAATTAACCTCTATATTAGATATCTAACCATTAATGGATATTATATAATTTGTAATAAGTAATAATAATTAGATTGTAAATGCTTTTTGAATTTAATTGCAATACTTTTTTAAATTAAATCTATAATTGCTAAAAACTTTGCTTGGAAGGTATTGATATTTTAGATAGGAAATAAGCGATAGGTTCCAACTTAAAAAAGCCATGTATCCTTAATAGGATATAAAATTCATGACTTAACAAGTTGGCAAAAAATTAATTATACATATAAACAAACATCGGATTCGCCAGCAAAATCAAAGAAAGTTGCAGCTCCTCCATATTCAATACCATCAATAAAATCTTTAGTATCAAATTCAAATAAATCCACTGTCATTTGACAGGCAACCATTTTTACTTCAGCTTCTAAGCATAGATCACGTAATTCTTCAACACTAGCAACACCTTTGCTTTTCATTTTTTTCTTCATCATGCTAGTCATCATGTATTGCATACCTGGTATGGCTTGCATGATTACTGGTACTGGCATTGGCATTGGCATTGCGGGATTACCTAAAGACGTAACTTGTAAATTAAGGTCTTTTTTCAACAATGCTAAGCCATAGAAAGTAAAAAATATTTGTGTTTCGTATCCTAATGCTGATGCAGTAGATGCTAAAATAAAAGGCGGATAGGCCCAATCAAGAGAACCTTTAGTTGCAATGATTGCAAGTTTTTTTTCATCAGACATGAAATGTCCTCATCTAAGTTGCAGTATGTTATTTCTTTTTGAGCAAGAATGTGTATTTACCATTCTCTTCACCGGATTCTATCAAATTATTTCCAGTTTGTTTGGCAAATGCCTCAAAATCTTTAACTGAACCTGGATCAGTTGCTATTATACGCAGGATTTGTCCACTTTCCATACCATTAAGAGCCTTTTTAGCTCGTAAAATTGGCAAAGGGCAGTTAAGACCACTTGCATCCAGTTCTTGATCAAAATCAGCCATTTATTTCTGTTCCTGTAATTATTTGTTAAACAAATCCATAAAGGTAATTTAAGATAGAGCTTCTATCATCAATGAGCATTGCTCACGAATAACATAATATTATAATATAGCGTAAAAGTAAAGAACTTTAGTTTTAAATTGTTAAACATATTGTATAATATATAGATTTGATGTTTCGGGTTTCTAATTTCAGAAATAACCATTTATAACTCCTAAAATATGAACTTTTTGCCAATTTTTTTAAATATCCGCAATCAGCCTGGATTGGTTGTTGGAGGTGGTATTATAGCAGCTCGTAAAGTTGAATTATTATTACGAGCTCAAGCACTTGTTACTGTAATTGCACCTCAATTAACCGAACAGTTGACCGAATTAGCCAATACTGGTCGTATCACTCATCAAGCCAATAATTTTGAGTTAACCGATTTACATCAATATCGGGTAGTTATAGCAGCTACTAATGACAAAGTAGTTAATGAACAGGTATCAAAACTAGCACAAACTCAAGGTATTCCAGTTAATGTGGTAGATCAACCTCAATTATGTACTTTTATCATGCCTTCTATTATTGACCGTTCACCAATCCAAGTTGCGGTTTCTACTGGTGGAGCATCTCCAGTATTAGCTCGTTTATTACGTTCTCGCTTAGAATCAGTAATTCCAGCAAATTATGGGAAATTGGCAGAATTTGTAGCAAGCTTTCGTGATAAGGTCAAACAATATTTACCTTTTGATGAACGACGTAGATTTTGGGAAAATGTTTTACAAGGTTCAATCGCAGAATCATTATTAACTGGTCATAAAGATGTAGCAACTCAAGCCCTAGAAGATTTGTTAGCTAAAACTGCTACTGCACCAAATGGACAAGGTGAAGTTTATCTGGTTGGTGGTGGGCCTGGTGATCCAGATTTATTAACTTTTCGAGCTTTACGGTTAATGCAGCAAGCTGATGTAGTGTTATATGACCGTTTGGTATCAGAAGGAGTATTAAATTTAGTCCGCTTTGAAGCTGAACGAATTTATGTTGGTAAAGCACCTACTAACCATGTAGTGCCTCAGTACGAAATCAATAATCTACTGATTAAATTAGCTAAACAAGGTAAACGAGTATTACGTTTAAAAGGTGGGGACCCGTTTTTATTTGGTAGAGGTGGGGAAGAAATTGAGACTTTGATGGATGAAGGGATTCCGTTTCAGGTAGTACCTGGGATAACCGCTGCTACTGGTAGTTCGGCATATGCTGGAATTCCTTTAACTCACCGTGATCATGCTCAATCTTGTATGTTTGTAACTGGTCATTTGAAAGATGATACCATGAATTTAAATTGGACAGCATTATCGCAGCCTAATCAAACTGTTGTAGTTTATATGGGTTTAAGAGGGCTGCCAATTATTGCTAAAGAATTGATTAAGCATGGTATGCCAGGTGATAAACCAGCTGCTTTGATCCAAAAAGCTACAACTGCAGAGCAACGAGTTTTGATTGGGACTGTAGCAACTTTGCCTGATATTGTTGATAAGGCTGATATTAAACTGTCTAGTATTATTATAATTGGAGACGTGGTGAAATTACGGGAAAAATTAAATTGGTTTACTGCGAGATAATCAGTAAGTAACTAACACAGTTAGGAATGAGGACTCAATAAAATATGATACTTAAAGACCTGACAGGTTTTCAAAACCTGTCAGGTCTGCCTGAGAGTTTCGGCAATTATTAAATTCTGATTCCTTTAGGATGTAGCGGTAA
>DAOUSR010000060.1 GCA_030627125.1 Thioploca sp. | reverse complement strand
GAACATGGAAGCCGCATAACCATCTGCATTAGCGGCAATTATCCCCAATAATAAATAACCGACATGAGCAATAGTAGAATATGCCAACATCCGTTTAATATTTTGTTGAGCAATTGCGATAACGTTACCAACTATTATTGATAAAATTGATAGTAAAATTAGCATTCCTTGCCAATCGGTATGTAAAGTTTGCAACCCATCAACCAACAGCCGTATTACCATTGCAAAAGCCGCAATTTTAGGGGCAGTAGCGATAAATAACGTCATAGAAGTTGGCGAACCATGATATACATCTGGTATCCACGAGTGGAAAGGAACTGCCCCCAATTTGAATGATACTCCAATCACAATAAAAACTAGTCCAAATACTAAGATGATATAATCTTGGGAACTTTTAGCAAGCATCGGTTTTATGATAACCATAGCATCGCTTTCTATATTGGCATCGATAATTTCGGCAATTTTACTGGCAATTGGACTATTGGTTATTTCGACCACATGTTTTTCAACATTTTTAATAGCAAGATCAATATTATCGGTTTCACTTAGCAATTGGTTTATAGCGGTGGTAGTGGTGCGATCATTAGAAACTTCAGTTACGCTTTGAGCTATTTTGGTTAAATCTAAGGAGCTGGTGATGCCATATAACATAGACATTCCATATAGCAACATACCTGATGCTAATGCTCCTAACACAAAGTATTTCATCGCTGCTTCTGAAGCCACTTTGGAATCTCGGTTCATGGCAATCATCGTGTATAGCGATAATGATAGCAATTCTAAACCGATGAAAATCATTAGTAAATTATGAGCTGACACCATAATCAACATGCCCAAAGTGGCAAATAGACCTAATACAAAATATTCGCCTTGAAATATGTTACGTACTTGTAGATATTCACGTGAATATATGAAAGTAAAAAATACTATGGATACGATGAATAGTTTTAACACGGTACCCATTGTATCAATAATTACCATGTCGTTCATTGCCAGTATTGGTTGTACGGGAGAACCAGCGATTAGTAATAATGCTGCTCCTAATAAAGTACCTTGAGTTAGATGGTAAGTTAAGTTACGCAATTGCTTGGGTAAGTAAGCATCAATTACCAAAATAACACAAGCCATTGTTAATATTAATATTTCTGGTAGCAACCATGCTACATTTAGATTTGCAATTGTCATTTAGATTCTTCCATTATTGATAAATGTTAATGCCTAATTTTACATTAATTTGAAAATTTATCCAGTATTTGTTAAGAACAATAATTTGATTATAGTGAAGTGAGTTAAAAATATGCTAGTACAGCAATCTATCTTAATTTTTTTCAATATCGGTTTTAACATTAACAAAATTCAACTCAATTAATAATTTAAAAACTTAATATATATCAAATATAATGTAACATCTGTTAATATATAATTAAAATTTAATATCTAATTCTTTCTAAGAGGAACTTATGCGTAAATTAATAACAACTATTGCTGGTATTTCCCTACTCGGTTTAAGCTGTGTAACAATGGCCGAAGGTGATGGAGCAGCACTATTCCAAAGTAAAACTTGTTGGTCTTGTCATGGTAAAGATGCCAAAACTCCATTGCTACCAGTTTATCCTAAAATAGCTGGTCAAAATAAAGAATATACTACTGCTCAGATGAAAGACATCAAAAGTGGAGCTCGTAATAATGGTCAAACTGCCGCTATGAAAGGCATTATGGGTTTGGTAAATGATGCTGAAATAGAAGCCATTGCTGAATGGTTAGCTTCCTTAAACTAAAAAGAGATAAATTCATGAAATTAATATTATACATATTGGCTATTGGTATAGCTTTCTGTAATAACGTATTAGCTGAACAACCAACCAAAAAATCTGATGATGGAGCTAAAGTTTGGAATCAGATGAATGAAGAAGAAAGAACCGCTCTTGAAGCCAAACCAAATATTGAAAACGGATTAGATATTTATGAAGTTTGTTCGGCTTGCCATCTGCCAGAAGGTTGGGGTATGGAGAATGGCACTTTTCCACTTTTAGCTGGTCAGCATCGTTCAGTGCTTATTAAGCAATTGGCTGATATTCGAGCTTTAAATCGTGATAATCCAACCATGTATCCGTTTGCACTCCCAGAATCAATTGGTGATGCTCAAGCTTTAGCTGATGTTACTGCTTATATTGCTACTTTACCAATGAATCCTAACAATGGACTTGGCTCTGGTGATAATTTAGAACATGGTAAAAAATTGTATAAAGACAATTGTGTTAAATGTCATGGTGACAATGGTGAAGGTAATGCAGAAAAGTTTTACCCACGTATTCAAGCCCAACATTACAAATATATGTTGCGGCAATTTGAGTGGATTCGTGATGGTAAACGCCGCAATGCTAATCCTGATATGGTAAAACAGATAAAGGCTTTTACTGATAAGGATATGGCAGCGGTTATTGATTATGTTTCTCGTCTTAAACCACCAAAAAAAGATTTAGCCGCTGATCCAAATTGGAAAAACCCAGATTTTGACGATTAATATTACGTACGGAATTTGGTCAATACCATTGAGTTAAGGATTTTAGGTTAGGGGGCAATGGTTATTGCTGCCCCCTACAAATCAATGTTTTGTGTAGACTAGGGCAACCACAAGGGATTGCCCCTACAATTGTGTAGTGAAATATAATTTAAATTTAATAACTAATTTATATTGACAATATTAAGTTGGTTATAATAGGCAAAGCTATATTAATTTTATAATTTTTAGGTGTTTTTATGCAACGAATATTAGTTTTAATCAGCTTATTTTTTAGTTACAATGTATTAGCAGCACTGCCTATCACTGGTTCATGGCAAATTGTTAGCTATCAGATTATAGGTTATCCAGGAATGGAGGAAGCTGAAAGAGATAGTTGGTTAGGTAATATCATCCAGTTTGATCAAAAAATTGCACTAAATGATGGCAAAATTAGTCAAATATGTCCTGAATTTACTTATAAGGTAACTACTGAAAATTCTGAAGCTCAATTTTTAACGGGCTATAATGTTAAACCGCATAAGCTTGGTATTACTGAGGAAACGATCCAATTAATCGAAATAACTTGTAACACTGATAGTTGGTTAGTTAAGCCACGTTGGTTTGCAAAAATATCGGATATACATATACTTGGATATTGGGATGGAGTGCTATTTTTCATGGTAAAACAGGTCGATACTAATTTATTGTTAATAACCCCTCAAAGTGTTGGTATGGTTAATTCTAAAAGTCTATTTAGTCAGCTAGTCAAGTCCTTTCCACAGTATACTTTTGATACAGAGGAGAATAAATTTTATCAACAAAATAGATTAATGTTAGAAGTTTATCCAAATAATAACCGCATTAGCCATATTAATATATTTGATAAAAATGCTATAGCTCCAGCGAATGCAAAAATAGGTATGGTTTATACTGATATATTTAAAAATTCGGCAATATTCATTGATTGTGAAGCTGGTGTACGAGAACTAGTTGGTAAAACCATATGTTCCTTTAAAGACATTCTAACAGTGAAATATGTGTTTGAGCCAACATCAGGAATTTCACCAATTGAGGCTCTGGAAAATGCAAAATTGATAGAGTTTATTTGGATAGCAAACACAAGTTTAATGGAAGAAGAAAAATTACCAGACCTATCTATTCCAGAAATTACTCCAATAGTGGCAGTACATATTACTGACAGCTCTATTCAAGTTGATAATTTTACACATTTAGCCGATATAAAAAGTCGTATTAACCTATTACTAGAAAAAATAAGTTCACAAAATAAAAAATTTAACACTGCTATACTTGATTTAAATAATGCTCAACAAACATGGATGCAATATAGCTCTCAACATTGTCAATGGTCTGCTATTTTTTTAGGTATATCAGAGGCTGATTGTATGGAAAAAATGGCTCAAGAACGGGCTGATGAGATAGAAATAATTTTACAAGAACTTGAGCAATTACCTCTAGTTCCAATGATACAATAAATATTATTTATCTAAACATCAAAAAAAACAACTTATAAATGCTTGCAAAAGTTAAAAAAGAGTGTATGATGGTCAAATTGATGCGAGGTGGAGCAGTCTGGCAGCTCGTCGGGCTCATAACCCGAAGGTCGGGGGTTCAAATCCCTCCCTCGCTACCAATCCATTCTAAAAGCATCTGCTATCCAGTTTAATTGCGGTTTTTCTACCGCTCCATCAATTAATACCACATCAAACCTACATTGTTGTTCCATTTTATGGCTTTGTAAATAATGAGTTGCGACAGTTAAGATTTTCTGCTGTTTACGTATATCAATACTTGCCATACTTCCACCATACCGCTGATTTTTGCGATACCGCACTTCCACAAATACCAAAACTGTCCCTTCCAACATTATTAAATCAATCTCGCCAGTTTTACACCAGTAATTACGTTCAACTGGTTGTAAACCTTGTTCGCATAAATACACATGGGCTAATTCTTCAGCCCAATGGCCAAGTTTATTGCGTTGCATATATAGCATTTCCCAATTGGATGAATTATATCAATACAAATTAACAACTTGATATTTATATTGAAGTTCATTAAGAATTAAGCATTCATAATTAAGAATTGCTATATGTTGGAGTCCAAGATTATCTCAAGATAAACCTTGGACCCAATTTAGTTTATTTAGGTAAATTTACTTTATCAAGTAGAAGTGGAAGGCCATTGACAAAATGAGCCCAAAGCAATTGTTTGCGATGAATAATTCCATTTTTATCTAAATGTAACTGTCCAGTTTGGCCTTGCCATTGTTGTTTATCTAAATTCCGAAGTTGCATACCTATATTATAAGCATCAACTCCTAACGCATATAAACGGTTAAATTTTTTAATTGCTTCTGGTTGATTTTGCTGCAAAGTTGCCTGTATTTCTGTAGCATTTACATTTGGTTTTAACACCCAAGGTATATCAACAAATATAACTCCATTTAAATCGTTATCTAACTTAGGATTTGGAGTTCCACTATATACTCGAGCAATGCTGTAAATCGGAACTTTATTACCTAGCTCTGATACGATAAGAGGTACAAATTTTCTAGCATGCTGAGGAGCTACCATAAATATCATATCTACTTTTTTAAACTTCCTCAGTTTTTTCCGCATGAGATATTCAAATTTTTGATTATAAACATGTTTAACCAATTGACCACCAAGTTTTTTCCATTCGGAACTAAAAATATTTAAAATTCCTTTTCCCCAAGGACCATCTGGAATTAATATCATTGCAGAGCGGTGTCCATCATCCCACGCTCGCTTGATAACTTCTAAAGCTTCATCTTCTGGCGATAAACCCAATTGATATAAATTTTTAGTAACATCAATTACATGATTTAAAGCTAAAGTAGGCACTGTTAGTTTATCTTTAGCTAAAATTTTTATATTATTTTTCAGTAACGGGCCTATTACAACATCAGCACCAGCATCTACAGCTTTTTTATATTCTGCTAAAACGGTATCTGAATTGATGTTATAAACTATAACTTGTGGCTGTTTATATTTTTGTTTAACTTTAGAAGCTGCTAATAAACCATTTTTGATAGCTGTAGCTGGTTCACCAAATTTATCGGTTGCAGCTGGTAATAATAAAGCAATTTGTTTAGGACGAATTGAGATCGTAGTTAAATGTTGTATTACTTGTGGAACAATATTTGTCGAGGCTGGATGGTTAGGAAAACGTTGTTGCCAGTGAGCAATATCTTGTTGTACTCGTTCTTGATGCGAAACCTTATTTAAAATAGCCAATTCTAACCAGCCTGTAGCAAGATCATTTGGTGAGCTAATATTTTGTAATTTATCTAATTTTTGGACAGATAGACTATTCCATAAATATTGGCGGTTTAGTTTTAGGTTTACCGACTCAATATTAGCTAACTCTTCGGTTTCAGCAAATTCATATATTGCTTCGAGTATCTTACCATCAGCAGCCAATGCTTGAGCATGTAGTTGTTTATATTCTAATTGTAAAGTTGGTTTTAATGCATTTGGATCAATACTTTTAAGTCTTTCAAGTGCCAAATTAATTTGTTTCCTAGCCAAATTAATTTGGATATTAATCAATGCCAGTGGGATTTCCAAACCATAACCATGCTTGCTATCCAATTTATCCAACTCAGTACTAGCAGCATCAAGCATATTAGCTTTCAAAAAAGTCCGAATTGCTGATACCTGATGACCTTGTTTAGTCGGTGAAGAACTTTTGGCAGCTACTAATAAATATTCTTGAGCTGCTTTTTTATATTCACCTTGTTTTTCAAGTAATTTGGCTTTTTGGGCCGGATCAATAAAACTTGGTTGTTCTATAGGTACTTGACTACAATTTGCTACTATTACAATTAACAGAACTGTTAAAATACGGGTAAACATGTATTATCTCCTAAAGTTTAAGTTAAATCCATTCTAGCTGTAAAGATGGCATTAAGCGTTTTAAATTTTTTAATGATTTTCCTTGCCATGGAATTTGTTTTGAGCCTTGCACTACCATTTTGACATTTTTTTTCTGCCGTACTTTGATAATAAATTTAGATAGTATATTAATTCCAGAACTATTAAGAAATTTTAACTGGCGTATGTCAAAAGTAATTAAAACAGGTTCTGTATTAAGTACTTGATTAAATAAATCTACAATTGGAACATATTCTGTAATTCCCCCTAACCGCAACGCTCCTTCACAGTTTATAGTAGTAGTTTCAGTATTATAACTAATGCAGTAATCTTCGCTTTTAATTTCCATAATTGTTAAATAGAAAATTGGACTGTTGTAGTTACAATGGTTTCTCTATTAGTAATTTCAAATTTCCAACCAATATTAGCCATATAATCATTTATCATGGTTAGCAAACCTAGACCAGATTCAGTTTTATTTTCATGCTCAGCATTATATTCTAATTGGTTAATATATAATGTTTGAGTATCAGATTTAAGTAATTTTTGAATATAGCTTTGAAATCCTGTTACTGATTGCTCTAACATGCTGTTAGTCACAAAAAATTTAATATTATCATTGTATAATTGTAGTTGGATACTAATAGGAGATGGTGAGTTTATATCGCTAAATTTCATAGCATTTTCTAGTAATTCATTAGCAATATAACTCACAATGCCTCTGACTTCCGACTGTTTATTAAGAGCGACTGAATCATTTTTATCTTGTGGAAAAAATGAAATTATGTAATCAGCTAAAAAATCAGCCGAAAGCCCGTTATTTCTCCATCTTTGTCGGATAGGTATTGAATTTGGAGAAAAACCAATTACCAAATTTCCCTCATCTTCATCTGATTTTTCAATAAAGTTACCAAATATTTTTATCATTGTTAGTTAAATAAAAATTATCATATTAATTGTGTATTTTACATTACTTTACTTTTTTAACTAATTTTTGCAACAGCATTTAAATTTTTGAAAATTATATTAAGCTATTTTAAATAGCAATTAATGCTGTGTAAAACTTTCATAACATGCAACACTTTTAAAGCTTGAACTAATGTAAAAATATTATTTTACTATCTGCTTAGATTTAGTTTCACTTGGAATTGACGTTGTAATAGCTGGTGGAGTTGACTTTGTAGTAGCTGGTGGTTCTCCCATGAAAATATATTCGCTATTTAATAAACTTGATACCAATTTCATACGTTGCTTGAATTCTCGAATGATAGGTCGATTATCAGCTTCTGGATTCACAATTTCAGGTACTATAATAAGCACTAATTCGGTTCGTTTATCGCTTCTATCAGTAGAAGAAAATATGCCATTACCAAGTACTGGTAAATCCATTAAACCCGGTATTCCTTGTTTATTATTTTGCTTTTTAGTTTCAATCATACCTCCAATAACTATTGCACTACCATCCCGCACTACCACTGAAGTTTCTATTTTGCGTTGACTGAAAGATTGTAAATTTTCGGTAGTTCTTGGAGGACCTAATTGAGATAATTCTTGAAATATTTCCAAGTTGATAATTCCATCATCATTAATGCGTGGAGTAACTTTAACCGTAATTCCAGTATCTTTATATTGCACATCCTGAGTTACATAAGCATTGGTACTACTACCTGTATTAGACCTGTTAATTGAACTAAGAAATGGTTCACTATCTCCTATGCTAATTGAAGCTTCTTCATTATTGCGTACTAATAAAGATGGACGGGTTAAAAGACTAATATCATTGGTTGAAGCAATTACATTCAATAATCCAGTAATACTGCCAACTACCTTGTTGAATACTAGGCCAGTCAATGGGTTATCGGTATCTCCAACTGAAGAAGGCACATTAAAATCAGTTTCTAAATAATTAGAGCTGCTTGCATTGCTACCAAAAATATATTTCCAATCAATTCCAAATTTATTCGCTTCAGTGAGAGTTACTTCTGCAATAACTACATTTACCATAACTTCTTTAGGTACTTTATCTAATTGATAGATAGTCTCTAATAATTGGCGATAATCTCGAGGATTAGCTCGGATTAATAAGCTATTCGTACTTTCATCAGATACAATAGTAACCTTAAGTTCAGCCGAAACTGCTATTTTTCCACCCGCTATTGCTAATGGAGGTGGTTCTTTATCTTCTTTTTGTAACTCATTATGTTTTTGCTTTTCTATATCTTCAGCTTCTTTTTTATCCTCAATTTTGAATACATTGGATAAAGTTGAGGCTAGTTTTTCCGCTTCTAAATTTTTAACTCTATAAATAAATATCTGCTCACCACTTTCTTCGCTTTGTTCATCAAGAATTCCAACCCATAAAGCAACTTCACCAAAACCACTATTTGGAGGAGCTATTACCAAAATTGCATTAATGCGTTCTAAAGCAATTACTTGATAGGTTGAATTTGCATTACCAGAGACGGCTTTGAGAATTTTTTCTAATTCTGCTTGTACATCAGTTGCTTTAGAATTAACTAACCTAAATAAACGCATACCTCGATGTAAAAATGGGTCGGCATCAATAATTTTTAGTAATTTATTAATTCGCTCTAATCGTTGCGGGGTAGTAACAATCCCAATCACATTTAACATTGGTAAAGCAATAATTCGACCTTTGGGTTGAATTAAAGGATTGATAATTGTTGGAGCATCTGCGGATGTTATATAACGCAATGGAGTGATTTGCATAACTTCTGGTGAACCACTAGCAATCAAAACTTCAGAAGTTATTCCTATAGTGTCTGGTAATTGTGATGCAATTTTCTTTAAATGATATATACTACCTCTTTTTTCCATGACAACTCCTGCATCATTTAACAGTAATTGTAATAAAGGCCATAAATCTTTTTTAGTCAAAGGTTTATCTTCTGATGTACGCAAGGTAACTTTATCACCAATAGTAGAATCAATAACCATGGTAATTTCTAAAGTATCACCAATAATTTGCAAAATATCTCGTAAAGCCACTTGCTCAAAATTTAATTGAATAGGAGTTGTATCGTCTAAATTTAAGGCTACAATTCCAGCAGAAGATTGACCAGTAATTGTGGTAATTTCCGGTAAATTTCCAACTCGATTGACTGTTTTTAGGGGTTTTGATTCAGTGCGAGCTAATTCAATGATAGATGTATCAATTAAGGGTTTATTAATCTTATCAGATTTAAGTTCGTTTACAACTAATTGTTTAGCACTAATAGGTTCTGGTTGTTGATTACTGCAAGATATTAGGATGCTAGTGCATAATAATAAAATTATTATTTTCATATGTTTTAGTTAATTATTTAAAGTTATGATTTGAAAAGATTATATTAAGTAATTTGCTAGTTATTTATCATTTTTAAGGGTAAGGAATTGCTTCCACATTTTGTTGAGCTTCAAAGCTTAATTTCATAAATCCTAAATCACGAGCAGCTTCCATAGCTTTCACTACTGCATAATGAGGAGCATTTTTATCTGCACTGATCAATAAAGATGGGTCGGTTTTTTCTCCAGCCGCTTTTTTAAGAGCTAATTTTAAAGTATCTAATTTGGAATTAATTAAAGTATGTTCAAAATCGTTAATAGCATATTCGCCATGCTCATCAATAATTATTCTAATTGACTGTTGTTGTTCAACCGATTTTTCATTGTTTACTTCTGGTAAATTTATCTTTAGCTGAGTTTCTCGATTAAATGTAGTTGTCATCATAAAAAAAATCAGCAATAAAAATACAGTATCAATCAACGGAGTTAAATTAACTCTAAAATCATCATGGATTTTATATCGACGTAATTTCATTATTTTTCACTATTTTCATATAAAATATCTAACATTTTAACTGCTTCTTGTTCAATAGACATGACTAATTCATCAACTACAGCACGAAAATAACGATAAAAAATAAAAGCTGGGATGGCTACACTTAAACCAGCTGCTGTGGTAATTAAAGCTTCTGATAACCCACCTGATAATACCAAAGGATCGCCCAAACCAACTTCACCAATCGCTGCAAACATCCTGATCATGCCAGTTACTGTACCTAATAAACCTAATAACGGGGCAATTTCAGCAATTGTTCCCAGCGTATTTAAATATTTTTCTAAAGAATGCACAACTTGACCACTAGCTTCTTCTATACTAATTTTCATCATAGCTCGGTTGTGATTTTTATTTACTAAACCCGCTGCTAAAATCTGTCCCAAAAGTGAATGATTACGTAAAATAGCTATTTTTTGTTTATCTAACTTATTACTTTTAACCCATTTCCAAATTTGAGGGACTAAATTTTTTGGTACTATACTTTTTTTGCGTAAAAACCAAAGTCGTTCAATAATAATAGCCATTGCCAGTACCGAACATAAAATAAGAGGCCACATAATCCAGCCACCAGCATTAATAAATTCTAACATATTTTTTAAGGTTTTTTAATAAAGTATTAAGTATGTAATAGAGTTTAAAACTTGTATTCATGTTTAAATTAAGTAGGGTCAATCCCTTGTGGTTGCCAATTTTACAAATTGTGGCGTAGGGGCAATTCTTTATGGTTGCTCTATTCTACAAATTATTATGTATTGCAATCCTTTGCCCTTAATTTAAAGGCAGGGTAACCACAAGGGATACCCCTACAAATACAACATTTATGGTTTGACCATTACGCATGAATCATCCGACCATCTACTCCCAAAGCTGCTTCGTGCAATGCCTCTGCCAGAGTTGGGTGAGCGTGGATAGTTCTAGCTAAATCTTCAGCACTAGCTTCTAATTCCATTGCTACAACTGCTTCGGTAATTAATTCTGAGGCGTTAGTACCAAATATATGCACACCTAAAATATTGTCAGTCTTTGCGTCTGCGATAACCCGCACCATACCATTAATATCACCATTAGCTCTAGCTCTACCACTAGCTGCAAACGGAAACTGGCCAACTTTATATTCAATTTCAGCTGATTTTAATTGCTGTTCAGTTTTGCCAACCCACGCAATTTCTGGATGGGTATATACTACAAAAGGTACTGTTGCATAAGACATTTCACTTTTTTGCCCAGCAATCAGTTCAGCCACCATAACTCCTTCTTCCGAACCTTTATGAGCTAACATTGGCCCACCAATCACATCACCGATTGCATAGATACCAGCAACTGCTGTTTGGCGTTGTTCATCTACTTGAATAAACCCCCGTTCGTCAAGCTGGATGCCAATTTCAGCAGCAGCCAAATTATCTGTATGTGGTTTGCGTCCTACAGCTACAATAAGTTTATCCACTACCAATTGTTGATCTGAGTAAGAAATCGTTACTTCATCGTTAGCAACAGTAACAGAAGTCACTTGGGCATTTAAATTAATAGTTAAGCCTTGCTTCTTCAGTTCTCGTTGAGCTAAAGTGGCGATTTTGCGATCAGCCATAGCTAAGAATTCTGGTAAAGCTTCTAAAATAGTAACTTGACTACCCAATCTACTCCAAACACTGCCTAATTCTAAACCAATAGCTCCGGCACCTATGACTCCAAGCCGTTCTGGTACTTTATCAATGTCTAAAGCTCCGGTTGAGTCTAAAATAAATTCATTATCAAATTTGGCTATTGGTATCTGTACCGGAGTTGAACCAGTTGCAATAATAATGTTGTCAGCACTAATAGTTTGACCATCGATTCCAGTAACGATAACTTGTTTATTGTCAGCTAATTTAGCAGTTCCAGCGATACTGGTTATTTTATTTTTTTTAAATAATCCTGCAATCCCTTGAGTAAGAGTTTTAACAACTTCCGCTTTACGAGCTTGCATGGTCGTAATATCCATTGTTACATTATCACACTGAATTCCATGTGTAGCTGCTTGTTTCTGCATAAAATAATAATGATGCGAAGAATCTAGTAAAGCTTTAGAAGGAATGCAGCCCACATTTAGACAAGTTCCGCCCAAAGATGCTTGGCCTTCTGAATTAATCCATTTATCAACACACGCAGTTTTCATACCTAATTGAGCACAACGGATTGCGGCTACATATCCAGCTGGGCCTGCACCTATTACAATAACATTATAATCTGCCATAGTTAAATCTCTAATAATAAACGGGAAGGGTCTTCAATTGCGTTTTTAACTGTAACTAAAAATTGTACTGCATCATTATTATCTATCAAACGCTGATCATAAGATAATGCGATAAACATGATTGGCCGAATTACTACTTGTCCATTTTCCACAACTGGGCGTTCTACAATATTATGTATGCCTAAAATAGCACTTTGTGGTGAGTTAAGAATAGGAGTTGACAGCATGGAACTGGGAATATTAGTAATAGTAAAAGTGCCGCCAGTCAATTCTTCCATAGCTAACTTAGAATCATTAATTTTTTTAGTAAAATCAGCAATATTTGTTTCTATATCAGCAAAAGACATCGTATCAGCATTACGTAAAACTGGCACAACATTAGAGTTAGTTATACCAATATTATAATAATTATGATAAATTATATCATTATTGTCAGTGGAGGCATTTATAATTGGGAACTTCTGTAATGCCGCTACTACAGCTTTGATAAAAAATGCCATCAATTCTAATTTGGTTCCATATCGTTGTTCAAAAGATTGTTTATGCTGAGTACGCAAATCTTTTATAGCCTGCATATTTACTTCATCAAAAACAGTTAAAATAACATGTTCACTTTGGGTTTTTAGCAGAAGCTTGGCAAAATTATTACGCAAATGCGTCATTGGTACTCGCTCTTCTCTAAGAGGCGGTAAACCAGACGCACAATTCTTGGTAAGATTATTTGGTAATTCTATCTTATCAGATTTTGCAATATTCTTATTAGAAACTTGAGTGTTATTTCCACAACTAATCTTACGTACTGTTGAGTCAATTACTATTTTCTCAGAGGTGGACTGTTTCAAAATTTTATCTGGTAATAAATTAGATTTTATATCACTATCTAAAATGGCAATAATTTCTCCACCTGACACAGGCTCATTATTAGCTTTAAGAATTTTAGTTATTTTACCACTCTGAGGGGCAAGTATTTCTAAAACAACTTTATCAGTTTCAACCTCTATTAATCTCTCGCCTTCTCTAACTTTATCATCTATTTGTTTTTGCCAATTTAATAATTTAGCAGTAGATTCGGCAATAATTGGTACTTTTACTTCTACATCAGACATGGTATTTTCAATTTTAGTTAAATGTAAATAATTTAATTTAGATTCTCCCCCTAAATTCTTTGATAGTCCTGCAATATGTAGTTATTATGGTTTTAAATTATATTAAAATATTTACCACTATGCAAGATTACCAATTTTTTTATAATTATGAAAAAGATAACAATTTTTATTTTAGAATATTTATACTCTGTACAAATTGATATTAAATATTTTATAAATTTGTACAATTGCTTGAAGTGGAATTTTTACTTAAGATAAATTTTGGGTAATTTGCAACATAATATTTATTTCTTATGATACACCTAATGTCAATATAGCTCTTGCTATTATTATATACATACAAAACCCAAATCATGATTTTTGATTAGATAATTATACAATCACCATAGTATAAAGCAATTTCAAACATCATTTAGGAGTAAAAAATAGTGAAGCATATTTTCAATTATAACATCTTTATTATAGCTACTCCTGCTCAGGTTTTTTAATAAAGCATTGCAAAGTTTACGAAGGGTATTTTTTGTAATTAATTTATTTCAAAGTATTATGAGCGGGAATTGCTGGCATTAAATCACCGATGAATCGGGAACATAATAGTATCTTTAATATTTGGGCTATCTGTCAATAAAGCTAACATCCTTTCTATCCCCATTCCCCAACCAGCTGCTGGTGGCATACCATGCTCTAAAGCTAACAAGAAATCCTCGTCAATTTCTAAAGCATTTTCATCACCGTCTTGAGCTGCTGCGGCCTGTATTTCAAACCGTTTCCGTTGCTCAATCGGATCAGCTAACTCACTATAAGCATTCACTACTTCCCAACCGTTGATAACCAATTGAAATCTATCCACAATACTATCATCAGTATCATTGGTTCTAGCCAAAGGAGACAATTCTATCGGATGACCAACCAAGAAAGTAGGATTTATGATAGATGGACGAGCTGTTTTTTTATACAATTCATCAATAAGAGAACCTCGGCCAAGATTGGCAATAGTTTTAGCATCTAATAAGTTACGACTGATAATCTCTGCTCGCAATCCTTCTATAGTTGGAAAAGCATTTATATCAAGTTCGGCTTTTTCCAGCAATAATTCTCTAAATGATAAACGTGGCCAATCACCAGAAAAATCAATATCTTGTTCCTGATAATTAATCAAACTATTGCCAACCACTGCTTTAATTACATGCTTTAACATTGTCTCGGTGAAAGTTATTAAGTCTTCAAAATTCCAATAAGCTGCATAGAATTCAAGCATATGGAATTCCGGCCAATGGGCAAGACTCATGCCTTCATTACGAAAACAAGTTGCTATTTCATAAACTCGATCAAAGCCACCGACTAAAGCTCGTTTTAAATAAGTCTCTGGAGCAATGCGTAATTCTGCATCTATATCAAGTGCATTGTGATGAGTTTTAAATGAACGGGCCAAAGCTCCAGATTTCTGAATTTGAATAGCTGGTGTATCAACTTCTATAAAACTATGTTCTTCTAAAAATGCACGTAGAACTTGCTTTAATTTTGCTCGTTTAATATAAATATCAGCAACTTTATTATCCGTACAAGTAGATAAGTAACGTTGTTTCAGTTTTGCTTCAGAATCCTTTATTCCATGATATTTGTCTGGTAAAGGCCGCAATGATTTGCTAAGAAAAGTCCAGTGTTGAACTCCTAGGGTAGGCTCGCCTTTTTGAGTTGTATAACGTTGGCCGTGAACGCCGATAAAATCACCTAAATCAATGCTATTCATAAAAAGAGTAAAGCTATCTTCTGCTAATTCATTCTTTTTTAATGATATTTGGCCTCTGTTCATAGCATTACCTATGGTGACAAACATTAGTTTGCCAAATCTCCTAATAGATAACACTCTGCCAGCCATAGATGCAGTAGTACCTTCTTCTAATTCTTTAATTTGTCCAATTGTATGGGTACATTCATATCGGTCTGGATATGCTGTTAAACCAGAATTAAGTAAATTCTGCATTTTGTTAATTCGGACTTCTGTAGTATCTTCAGTTGGATTTTTCATTTATTTTTAATTGGTTATATTATGTGGGTTAAAACTGAAAGAAGATTAGCAAAAAATCGGGGAATTTGCAAGTTAATAGTTGATGGTTGTTTCGGGAATGAAGCGAAGCATATTTCCCGAAATTTCTGACTTTGGCAAAGGTATTGAATAGTAATACTTAGTTAAAATCATATTAACATTGTAACCAAATATTCCCAATTACTAAAGCATTGGAGTCCAAAGCTTCAGCTTTGGCTATTTTTCCTCGTTCCCAACGAAACGTTCACTGCCATTAAGTTAAGGGCAAGGGATTGCCCCTAAACATTGATTTGTAGGGGTAATCCCTTGTGGTTACCCTAACCAATTTCCTTAACTTAATAGGCATTGAACGAAACGTTGGGAACGAGGAAATATCGTACTTAAATTGTGTATTATGGGGGATTTACTAGCTTGACTTGGAAGTGGATTTAAGATATTATCTTTTCTTCAAACG
>DAOUSR010000176.1 GCA_030627125.1 Thioploca sp. | reverse complement strand
CTAAATTTGAAGAAAAACTTATTAGTTTCCTTGAGATGGGTTTTATTCGTGATTGGGTACATTTTAAAGAAGTAATTCATAAACTATAAATTCTAACTTACCCTTGCTACGCTTCTCCAAGTCGCTACGGTCGGGTTTCAGGATACCGTTGAAACGGAAACTTAACATCCTTGTCTAGTGCCGCTTAACATAGTACCTTATCAAAGCAAATAGCCCGTCAACTCGACATTAGGAAACTGGCCACTCACTATCCTGACTTTAGTTTCAGCTCCCTGTATTGTTCTCGGTTGTCCGTGCTATTATTATGTTAATCTTTAACTATTTTAAAATATCTATATTATTAGTAATTTATGTTATATTTTCTTGAAAATATGTCGCACTGCTAGTATAAACTTTTAGTCCAGTTCCCAATGACTATTCGAACTTGAATCATGATTTCAACGTTCAAACATTTCCACATCATCGAAAGAAATACAAATCAAAATATAAACCAACACTAGTTATAATAACCATGTTATAATAGATTCAGAGATTATTTTAAGGAAAATTCAACTTAGAGAAAAAAAATGTTTTTAAACCGATTTGATTATAAAATTGATTTTATGGGAAAACGCTATATTTCTATGGCTGTTTCTACTTTGATGGTTATCGTTGCTATAACATCTTTGATAATGCAAGGTCTTATATTTGGGATCGATTTTACTGGCGGAACACTAGTAGAAGTTGGTTATGAGCAAGAAGCTAATTTAGAGGAAATTCGTTCTGTTTTACATAATAATGGATTTTCTGATGCAGTAGTACAAAATTTTGGTTCAACCAAAGATGTATTAATCCGCTTAGGAGTGCATGAAGAAACTAAGTCTGATCCTCTAAGTAGTCAGATATTACGTCTATTAAAAACTGATGGTAAAAAAGTTGATATGCGACGGGTTGAGTTTGTTGGCCCTCAGATAGGTAGTGAATTGATAGAACAAGGCGGACTGGCGGTTATTTATACTTTGTTTGGAATACTCATCTATGTTGCATTTCGATTTGAATATCGGTTTGCACTTGGCTCTATTGCAGCATTAGTACATGATACTATTATTGTAGTTGGATTTTTTTCTGTGTTTAGATTGGAATTTGATTTGACTGTTTTAGCAGCAGTACTTGCGGTTATCGGTTATTCTCTCAATGACACTATCGTGGTATTTGACCGGATTAGAGAAAATTTTGTCAAAATGCGAAAACAAGATTCTGTAAATGTAATGAATATTTCCATCAACCAAATGTTAGGCCGTACAGTTATGACCTCAGTTACTACGGCATTAGTGTTGTTAGTTTTGTTTGTGGTGGGCGGCCAGCTAATTCATGGATTTTCCACTGCTTTATTGTTGGGAGTAATTATAGGAACCTATTCATCAATATATATTGCTAGTGCTACTGCTTTAGCTCTTGGGGTTAGTAAGTCTGACCTGATGCCGGTGCAAAAAGAAGGAGAAGAACAGAAAGATAGTGGTTATTAGCTAGAAATGTAGGGGCAATCCTTTATGGTTGCCCTATACAACTCACCTAAAAATAAAATCCCGATATGCCTTAAACAAGGGTTTAAATAAATAAAATTCCCGCCTTTTAATCAGAACTAAACTCTTACCAAAAAACCTAATTATAAATACCAACGGCAATAAATAACGATGAAAATTAGCTGTGTATTTGAGAGTGCTTAAATTTTCATAATAATTAGCTTGTCTCAATTTATCCACATTACCCTCAGCTACACTGCCAATACTAGCACTACCCTTATGATAGACTAAACTAGCTCGGCACCAACCAATTTCATAACCCTGTTGAGCTAACCGTTTACAATAATCCAATTCCTCATAAAATAAGAAATATTCTTCATTCAATAAACCTATTTTCCGTACTGCTTCCACTTGTAAAAACATTGCTGCACCATACACATAATCAAGCTTAATTGGATATTGTTGAACTTTTTCAACTAAGTAGCCAGCTAATACAGGTTTAAAGATCGTCAAGAGTGGAAAATAGCGGCAACCACCAGCACATTGTAATATATCTTGTTGATAATAATCAATTATTGTACTACCTAATAGAGCTATATTAGGCTGAGAAATAGCATATTCATAGAGATTAGTTAAGGCTTGGGAATCTACAACCGTGTCATTGTTTAACAACCATAAATATTTATAACGTTTGGTAATTAGAGCATAACGCATCCCGACATTATTACCGCCAGCAAAACCTAAATTAGCTCCAGTCTGAATTAACACGAAAGAGTATTCTCTCTCACTAGCAGTGAAACGAGGCCGAGAAAAAACTCCAATTTTAGTAGGCGAATAATGTTGTTGAGCCCAAGTTAGAATTTGTTCAAATGAATCATCTTCGGAACCATTGTCACAGACGATAATAGTAGGAATATGAAAAAGATGCTGGATTGAATCTAAACAAGCTACAGTATTCTGCCAACCTTGCCAATTAAGGATGATTATTGCGGTTTCGTTCAAAGTTTCTTATATATTATAAATAATTACATAAACTAAGTCAGTCTGCGACTTGAGATAAAATTTAGCTGCAACCAATTTTTAATTTCTGAATCTAATTGCGGCCCAAGCTGGGCTAAAATTCTAGCATGGTAATTATCTAACCAAGTAATTTCTGCTTCAGTTAATAAACTAAACTCAACTAATCTAAGATCAATAGGTACTAACGTCAAAGTTTCAAAACCTAACATTGAATGTTCTCCAGCAATCTCAACAACTAGAAGTAAATTTTCAATCCGAATTCCAAAACTACCTTCCTTATAATAACCCGGTTCATTAGATAAGATCATACCTGGTTGCAAAGCGGCTTTATTTGGTCGTATGGATATACTCTGTGGGCCTTCATGCACCGATAAAAAACTACCTACTCCATGTCCGGTTCCATGATCATAATCCAAACCAGCTTGCCATAGAGCATGTCGGGCTAATACATCTAATTGTGAACCAGTGGTTCCAGATGGAAAATTGCAAGTTGCAATACTGATATGTCCTTTCAAAACTAAGGTAAAACACTTCTTCTGTTCCGCAGTCGGTTGGTCAATAGCAATAGTTCGAGTCACATCGGTAGTTCCATGCAAATACTGACCACCAGAATCTACCAAATATAATGAATGTAATTGCTTATTAGTCTGTTCAGTAGCTTGATAATGGACAATAGCGGCATTAGAACCAGTTGCCGAAATGGTATCAAAGCTTAAGTCATGTAGTTGACCAGTTGCTTGCCGAAATTGTTCCAATCGTTGTGCAGCTTGAATTTCATCCGTAATAGTAATTTTTGTATCTAACCAATGTAAAAATCTAGTCATTGCAATCCCATCCCAATGATGAGCTTGTTGAGCACCAGAGATTTCAACTTTATTTTTGCAAGCTTTGGATAATATACACGGATCAGAGCCTTGCACAACTGCTTCAAGCTGATCCACAATCCAAATCGCCGTTTTTTTAGGATCGATTAGTATAGGTTGGTGAGCTATTTTTTTTAACACAGTCGTAAAAGAAGCTAAAGGCTGAATACTGATTTCAGTGCCTAAATGTTCCAATAACTCCTTATCTATTGCCCGCGGAATAATAAATAAATCAGTTGTTCCAGTAGCATAAAGAATCGCAAAACTAAGTGGAACTGGCACTCTAGGTATATCACCACCACGAATATTTAATAGCCAAGCGATAGAATCAGAAGCAGTTAATATAGTAGCGAAAATTCTTTCATTCCGTAATTTTTCACTAATCTGTTGCCGTTTAGACTGACTAGTTTCTCCACTATAACAAATAGGATGAGGCACGATTGATGCTATTGGGGGAGATGGTTGATTTTGCCAAATTTTATCAATCGGATTATATTCACAAGCAATCAACTGACTTCCAATGATTTCTGCCGAATGTTGCAATGGCTCTAGTTCAGCTGGAGTATGCAGCCAAGGGTCATAACCAATTTTACTAGCTGGTTGTTGTAATAACCATTGTTGGGGCAAGCAATCTTTCAAATTATAAGGTTTAAACTGTTTAGCCTGTTCACGTACCGCTAATGTATAACGTCCATCTACAAAAATTGCAGCTTCATTTTGATTCACAATGGCTAAACCAGCACTACCGGCAAATCCAGTTAACCATTCCAAGCGGCGGGAATTAGGCGGAATATATTCACCTTGATATTCATCAGCATGTGGAATTAAAAACCCATCTAAGTTGAGTTTTGTTAATTCAGTTTTTAAAGCTTGTAAACGGATTAAACTCATAATCTACGTTTTTAATAATAACCGTCTTAGTTTAATGGTAAAAGATATACCAGTTACATCTCGATTTTTCACCGTTATTGAACCACCTAATAAATTAATTATATTTTTAGCATTTGCGGCGGCTGTACCAATTGATGTACCGAGAATAGTATTATGTTCTGAAGTAGGTATTTCAAAGAAATTTGGCAGTTCTGATTCTGGAATAATACGGCCAATAACGTGGATACCTAGCACAAGTTCATCTTTTAATGGTTCACAAGAAAATTCGATAGAATTCTTATAATCGGAAAATTTAATTGCTGTTTTTAAAATATCTGTCAATGCACTAGCACATAACTCTTTTTGTTGAGCAGTTTTTTTGTCTTCTACTTTTATTAAAGGAACTATTAATGGTTCATCTCCTACATCATCGCCTGTATTAGGTATGTCAAAGATTTTTGATTCTAAATCATGGTTACCACATTTTGGTAATTGACCTATTTTTACATGTCTAGATTGAGCAAATTCGTTAGCTGCATTAATTGCAGTTTTTAAAATTTCTTGCACCGATTTAATCTCAAATAATAACATTACAGTGGTTAAATCAAATTTCAATGATTGCCTAAAAGTATTTGCTATATCATTACTTATATCATTAGCTTCAGAAAGTGGGGTCTTAATTGTTTTTTTAAATAAATATTGTATCGAACTGTGAAATCCATAATAAATTAATTTAAGTGCATCTCCTTTTGCTTTAACTAACATTTTTAATTGTTCATTAGTTTCTGCTAGTTCTTTAGTTTTTTCCAAAACCTGTTCTTCAAGCTTGAGTTTAGCTTCCTCAATTTGATGACGATATTCTTTTTCTTTATCATGCCAAAACTTTCTTTCCAAACAGGAGGTGATTTTAGCACGCAATAATACTGTGTTAAAAGGCTTGGTTAAATAATCCTGGGCTCCCATTTTAATACAATTTGCGGCACTTTCCACATCATCCAGTGCTGTAATCATAATGACCGGAATATGTCGTAAGGAAACAGTATATTCAATATGACTTAATACTTCATAACCATCTATATTTGGCATCATAATATCAAGCAAAACTAGGTCAATATTCTGCTTTTTTAGTTTTTCAAAAGCAACTAAACCATCTTCAGCCAGTATAGGAATATGCCCAAGTCTTGTTACTAAACGAGATAGAATGCTCCGATTATCTTCTATATCATCGACAATTAGAATGTTAGCAGAATTTTCGCTCATTAGCTCACTTTAGATTAGTAATAAATTAGGGGGAAATTGCGTTGTATGGCAATCTATTTAACATAGAATAATTATAAAGCATTTTTTGGGATTTGTTAACAATATATAGCAATTCTTAATTATGAACTGCTATTAATTTAAAAATTCTAAGTTATGGCATATTAACCAGCAAATTTGCATTCTAATAGTTTTATAGTTCTCTGCGTAATATCAAATATCAACCCTAACAATACAACCATGAGCTTCTTTAGATAGATAGATTTCCATCCCAGATTTTAATTCTATAGCTTGTTTAAGCTTAATTAATTTTCCAGTAGCCAAACTTAAAGATGGTAGTAATTGGTTAATTAACAACCATTTGTCTTGATGAAACACACAGTACGCCAGAGGAGTTTTATCGACGTGCGGAGTTGGAAAAATATTATCAAATACATGCCAACTAAATAAACACTTCCCATCATAAACTACTATCTCCCCTATTTGCAACTTCGTTAACTTTTGAGATATGGTCAAAATTGGAACTGATTTAGTAATAGGAGTTTTACAAAAAGGACAGCGTAAATCTGTGACTACAAACCATTTTTGCTCACAGTTAGAACAAGGATACAATTTATCCCAAGTCGCAAGCAAAGCTTTTTCCCATTGATAGGCACTAGGTCTTAAATGAGGGGAATGTAAACCAGTTACAAATGCTTGATAGAATAATTTAGTTAAAGTTGGGCCTAAAATTGTTAAAGGTAAATCTGTTGCTAAATGGTTAGAAAAATCAGATGGATGTTCTATAAATATGGCTTTTTTCCCCATGCTCAAGTATTCATCTTCTTCCGCAGAATTAATGGAATTGATTTTTGGGCCTCGCAATGGATGGCGATTTAATAAGTATTCATACAGCAAAACTGCTAACGCATGTTGATCGGTATAAATATTAGCTAGATTTTTTTGAGGGTCATAAACTGATAATTCAATTGTGGCAAGCACTTCTGGAGCAATATAATTCGGCGTACCATTGACTTCTGGGACAAAAATTTTTGGCACAACTAGAGTATCAAGATCGGTAATAAGTACTTTACCAGTTGAAGGGTCGAGCAATATATTGTTATCAGATAGATCGGAATGAGCAAGACCAGATAAATGCAAACGATTAATAGCTCTAGCAAGTAAAATACTAATTTTAAAATAATCGAGCCAACTACCTTGTTCGATAATTGGTAAAT
>DAOUSR010000202.1 GCA_030627125.1 Thioploca sp. | reverse complement strand
TTTTCGCTACAACTGTTTTCAACGCAGCCAGTGTTACAAGCGGATAAATTTACAAAGTCGGCATTGAGTTTGAGGGCTAATGCGTCTGCCATTGTTAAGTAGCCGTTTTTTGTGGGATTCGATAGGACTAAAGCTGGTTGGGCTATTTGATTGGCATTGTTGGGAATTACGCCATGTACTGAGAACATTATATAGCGATAGTCGTCTAGTTTATCGGCTTCGTTGAGGGCAAGTACAGTGCTGCGACTGGCTTTAGCCCCTAAGTATAGGGATTTGCTATGGTCGGCGTTGAATAGGTTGGCAATTTCACGTACTTCGTCTGCGGTAGCGGATAGATTGGTGAAACAGCCATCTTTAACTGATTTTAGGTAGGATTTAGTGCGTAGTTGGGTAATTGTTTCTGTTTTGGCATTGTTATTTTTATCACAAGGTGGATATTCTGGGTCTGCAAAAGCTAAAAATGGTTTTTGTGGTTGGGTTTTATGTTCTTCATCACGGATGATTTTTAGTAATGATGCAGAGGAAAGATAGCTAATTGCATAGTCTTCGAATAAGGTAGTGAATCTGTCCTTGCTTGTGGGATGTTACTAGTGAACCAAATGGTAGCCCATATAAAGACCCGGTTGGGATAATATAGAGTGTTTCTGCGTCTTTTATCAATTGACGGACTGTTTCAGGTAATAAGGTTTGGTATAAGCTGTTACTGGCTTGCAGAAATTTGTTTTTAAATAAAGGATTAAATAAAGCTCGTAATTTTTCAATGTCTTGTTTTAGAATGTCTTCATCAACTGGCAGGGTGAACATTTGAAAGTGTTGTTTGTTTATAACCCATAGTATGGTTTTCTTTTCTACTTCTGGGTGTAAAACTCCATAAACTAGAATCATTTCACCATTTTGTAATACTTTATTTTGTAGCGTTTCTAAATCAACTGATTGAGGATATTTAAGGGAGTAGTATTTGGGATATTCTGTTTTGATACGTTCTTTTAGTTGTTTTTCAGCTTATTCAAGAGCAGTATATCCTTGTGGTATAAAAGATTGTATTTTTTTGCCACTTTAGCATAATAGCTTGTTCTTCAGTGATAATTTCGTCATCTAAACCCGAAAAACGTCGTACTCCACTTTGACCCATTTCTTCCAAAAATAATCTGCCTTGTTTGCGTTCAAAAATTTCTAAGGATTTACGGTCATAGCCTTTATTTGGTTGTTTTGAGTGTTGATATTGCAGTAGGGCAATTAGTTCGTCATAGATAAATATTTTTCTACGCATGAAAGATGTTTTATGTTCGTTAGTCAGCAAATCTCTAGCTTTATCAATATTATAAATAGCTTGTTCATAGTGTTTAATTGCAAGTTCTGGTTGTTTGAGTTCAATTTCAGTAGAGGCCAAAGCACGTAATGCATTCCAAGTTCCACCTACACCTATGCTTTCTCCAATAGCAATACTGTCTTGAAGAGTGTTTTTGGCTTTTTGATATTCATCAAGCTTTTTATATGTTAGACCAATGTTAATCAAACTCACCATTTCTCCGTATTTGTCACCGAGTTCCCTATCTGTTGCCAAAGCTTGCTGATAATAGTCCAAAGCTTTTGAGTAATAGCCCAATTCATAGTACACTTTGCCGATATTAGTCAAATACATCCCTTCATTAAGTTTGTCACCAGTTTCCTTATCTATTGCTAAGGCTTGCTGGAAATAATCTAAGGATTTTTGATAATTACCCAAGTACGCATAAACAGTACCGATATTGTTTAAAGCCATCCAAATACCATGTTTATCACCAATTTCGTTCTTCATTCTCAAATCCTTTTGAAAATAGTCCAAAGATTTTTGATATTCACCCAAGTTAGCATATACAGTACCTACGTTATTAAGAAAAGTTCCTGTAAACTGTTAGTTCTTAGTTTGATATGAAAGGTTTAAACCTTGCTCAAATTTTTTTAGAGCAGTGGGGTAATCAGCAATATTAAAGGATTGTTCTCCTTCTTCATTTAACTGTCTCAGCTGTTTAAGCGAAATTTCCTCCGCTCGTAACTCAGTTACTGAAAAAATAATGACTATTAACACTAAAATTAGAGTTTTGAGTGTGTACATATTGTTTTCCTTAAAATATTTGCATTTGATCTAATTAGATTATAATACAACAAATTTTGATATTAAATCACCAATTCTTTAAAAAAAACCGCCTTTAATTAATAAAGACGGTAGAGAATGCTAAAACAAACTTATAATTATAATACTTCTATTTAGTAGGTGGTAGAGTTAGCAAATGAGTATAATTAAATAGATGCAAAACAGAATCATCAACAGCCAACTGGCGTAAAGTCACATCAAACACCTTTGTTGGTCCAGGAATATGTAAATTAGGCGGAATAATAATAATAGATGGAACTTGTACAAATGGCATTCTCAGCCAACCACCTTTATCAAATTGACCATCAGCATACGTATACTTTGCATGGCACTCACTATAATCACTTGCCATTTCACTAAAAACAAAACTTTCAGGAGAAATAACAAAATCTTCAATACCTTTAACCTGAGTTAATTGCCCTTTAAAAACAGCAATATCCCCAGAATTTTCACCAGTAAAAGGGTCTAACAAAGGAACATCAATAGCTGGAATGGTAACGGTAGCAGTTTTACTATCAAAAATCGCATGTTTACCTGAACAACTTGTCTCTTGTGGTTCTTCACTATTACTTTTACATCCACTATCATCGCTATCATTCGTAAGTTTAATACAGACAGAACTCGCACCAGAACCACTACGAGACGTACTACTAATCACCCGATTGAATGCCGCATAAATATCGTAATCAACTGTACCATACGTAGGAGTTTGGCCATTTAAAGTAAATAACCGATCAGAATCTCATTCTCCTTGTTCGTTAGGAAAATTCCAGCCTACACGTTCATCACTTATTTCAAGTGAGACAATTGTTTCAGTATTAATCGACACAGATTTACTAAACAAATTTAACGGTTCACCAGTACTATCAGGATGCCCATGCAAAGTATTTCTGTAAGCATTGAAAGAGGTATTTAATATCTCAATCTCAGCAGCGTTACTCGTGTGACCAGCGTCACCACCATAGCCATTACAAGACTTAGAATCACAAATATCCACAGTCCAACCGGTTGGTTCAGCATCATAAGTTACTTCAAAAATAGCCTTAGTATATCCCGAAGCAGGGTCTAAAGTAATCTTAGTAACTGCTTGATTGTTATTTGGTTCATTTATGAAACTAATAGCCGAAATAGCATCACAATTATGAGTATTATCATCCAAATTAACCACACATTCATCAGCTGCCCACACACTATGGACACTTACAAACTAAACCAACAGCTTTAGCTAAAATACTTCGTTGCTTTCCAGAAAATTTAGTATTAATATAGTTACGCACTGAATTATCCTCCTATGTAGGATAGTTTATTTAAATTAAAGTTATCAGAGAATGGAACTTTGGTAACTTACTTATGAATAAAGTTAAAACAATTGAGCTATTTGCCCATTATAAAAAGTCATTTAAAAAAATTTCAGACTTATATAATATAGACAGTTAGAAAAGCACAAAAGATAGGGGAAAAATAAAAAATATTTTTAAATGAAAGGAAAACAACTAGATACACAGTATAAAAATTACGGCAAGTAAGCGGATATTTTGATAAGAGCAGACAGAAAGTCCGCCCTCAATTTAAAAAATTGAAAACGAAATATACTTCCACAATCATTCTTTAATAACCCGAATAATTAAACTACTCTTACCCGGAGATGGCAACCCCAACCCATACTTTTGCAATAAAACAAACAAAGCCTCTGGATTATCAGTAGATAAATCAGCTACTTCAACCATCCAACTATCGTTAGACTCCTCCATAGTAGCAACAATACCAAGCTTCGCTAAATCCAATTGCAAATTTTGAGCAGTTACCTGCGGATTAGAAACTACCAAACTTTGTGGAACTAAAGAACCCTTCACCTGTGGATCTAAAGGATTTTTTACTATTGGCTCCGATGGCATCAATAAAACCACAACTACTACCAACATTGAAACCGCAACAGACAATCCTTGCCAATTTAAAAATTGTGGAACTAAACCATATAGTTTTTGCCAAACGTTAGATTTATTAAAATTTTTCTCAAACGCTCTTTGTAAAATTTGTGGATTCAACTTAACTGGTTGTTGGCGATATTCCAACTCAGCCCACAACGCCTCATTTTGTCTCTCATCTTTATTCATATAGTCCTCCAATTAATAATTACACTCACTCAAACATCTTTCCAAGTACAATTTGATTTTCTTTTTACATTCAGAAATAAATGCCTTCCCAACGTCTTCGCTCAATGCCATTAAGTTAAGGGCAAAGGATTGTCATTATATAACACATTTAGTTTATAGGTGTAATCCTTTGTAGTTACCCTAACCAATTTTCTTAACTTAATGAAATTGACTTGCCTGAGTGGGCATTCAGTCGGGACGCACAGCACCAGCGTCTGATATTCAATTTCACTTGATGCTAATGCGTCGAAAATGGATTCCCACGCTGGTGAATCACTGTCATGAATGATTCCACATAGGCACTTACTATATTTTTTAATGGTTAGCAACATATTGAATTTACTGTTACAAAATAATATTTATTAAAATGGAACTAAATTTTAGTTATGTTTATGCAAACTAATATTTCTTAATAACTAATTTTATCCATTGTTGCAAGTTTAATTTTGTTTAATCCTTGTATTGCTACTGATATTGAGATACCTCCAACTAAGATTTTACAATCACCAGTGGAAAAATACCCAGCTCTTAAAAATACTATTGCTGGTTACATGGAAGCATGGGAAAACAAGATTTAACAACCATGCGTACCTATGAAAGTTGGGAAGGTGCTCCTGAGTTTAACGACATTAAGTACATTCAAGCTTTTAATGCCGATTTAAATATTAGCAAATGGTAAATAACGAAAGTTGAACCGTAGGATAATGGAGAATACAAGATATTAGTGCTGATTTCTCATAATCCACCAAAACAGGTTGCTTCTTTTGTAAAAAAAGGTATTCAAGTTAAAACTCTACCTTAATAGTAAGAATAATTTACTAAGTCAATTTAAAAATAAAATCGTTGAGAATGGTTTACTTATTTCTGTACAAGATATTTTTGATAGTCTAGTAAAATTAGCGAAAAACAATTAATATTGTATTGTTGGTATAAAAAATCTGGCAAAAAAATTATGTATAAACTACTGCCAGAAGAGGTTTAAAAATCTTAAAGGAAAATGGGTATATCAGAATTGAGAGTAGTGGTGTTGATGAATTTGGTAGAAATCTTCCAAACAAGTATTATATAATTAAATCAATAGCATGTTAGCTTTGGTAGTCTACCAAGATTGACAATAGTCTGATTACGGTTAATACTGTTTTGAGGC
>DAOUSR010000013.1 GCA_030627125.1 Thioploca sp. | reverse complement strand
TAGACTCATTGCTTACTCTAAAATTTTAATCTTTTAAGGAGGTAAAAAAAGTTCAGATTGTGACCGTGTGAAGTATAACGTTCATAATTTGGTACATCACCAATTAAATGTCGCAACCAAGCAGTGAGAGCAAGATGGTGAAATAACCGAGTCTTGGCTGGAGCGGTGAATTGTAAGATAAAAATTATATGTATATTAAATATAGTAACATATTGTATTTAAATAGTTTAACAATATGATATCCTTATCAATGCGTAAGTTCTATACCAATAAATTCTAAGTCTAATTACACCGTTGATAAATTTACTGTAATAACCGTATAATTACTATAACGACTTAAATTACGAAAATTAGCTTTTCTTCGTACACACATTTATCAATAATGCTACTATAAAATTTCTTTGAGCTACATTGGACATTTGCCCTAGTTTCTAATATATTCATGATAACCATTTTTGATTTTTGATAAGTTTGGTTAACTAATTATCTCACATATTTTGTTCTCTATTTCATTTATTTAATCAAAACTGTCCGAACCATTGTTTACAAAATTTGATTTAAATGGGAAAGATGTCTAGTATTATCATTTTCAAACACCAATTTGGTAACAAACTATCTAGAATTTATATTTTGAACTACCATGAAATACTAAGAATGACCCAAATTTTTTAACTAAATACCTAAAATAAATGAACCCATCAACTCCCCAACATGTTTTATCTGGTATGCGACCGACAGGTCGATTACACTTAGGCCATTTGCACGGCGTGTTAAACAATTGGATTAAACTGCAACACGAATATAGCTGTTATTTTTTTGTGGCTGACTGGCACGCACTCACTACCGAATACGACAATACCGGCGTTATTGCCCAAAGCGTTTGGGAAATGATAATAGACTGGTTAGCTGTCGGTATTAACCCAGGTGAGGCAACTTTATTCATCCAATCTAAAATTCCTGAACATGCTGAATTGCATTTATTAATGTCCATGTCCACCCCTTTAAGTTGGTTAGAACGGATTCCTACCTATAAAGACCAGCAACAAAAATTACAAAATAAAGATTTATCAACTTATGGATTCTTAGGTTATCCACTGTTACAAAGTGCTGATATTTTAGTATATAAAGCTGGTTTGGTACCAGTTGGAGAAGATCAAGTTGCCCATGTAGAATTTACTCGTGAATTAGCTCGACGCTTTAATCATATCTATGGACGGGAAGATAATTTTGAAGAGAAAGCTAAAGAAGGAATCCGTAAAATGGGCAAAAAAAATGCGAAATTATACAAAGAACTAAGAAAAAACTATCAAGAACATGGTGATGGTGAGGCTTTAAGTACTGCTCAAGCACTTGTGAATACGCAACAAAATATTTCACTTGGCGATAAAAAACGATTGTTGGGTTATATAGAAGGCGAAAGTAGAACCATCCTGCCAGAACCAGAAGCGTTGTTAACCAAGACTGCTAAAATGCCCGGTTTAGATGGACAGAAAATGTCTAAATCTTATCAAAATACTATTTCTTTGCGGGAATCGCCGTTAGTTATAGAGAAAAAAATTCGTACCATGCAAACTGATCCAGCACGAATTCGCCGTACTGATCCGGGTGATCCAGAAAAATGTCCAGTTTGGCAATTCCATCAAATTTATTCGACTGCCGAGCAGAAAACTTGGGTGCAAGAAGGTTGTTGTACGGCTGGAATTGGTTGTATCGAATGTAAACAGCTAATAATTGACAGTGTATTGTTAGAATTAGCTCCGATTCGAGAACGAGCTATACATTTCCTTGAGGAACCAGAATCAGTGCGGGCAATAATAGCAGAAGGTTGTGAAAAAGCTCGTGATACTGCTCGTGAAACTTTAGAAGAAGTACGTCAAGTAATGGGTCTGATGTACCGCTAATGGATATTCCTGCTCCAGAAGTCAAAAATTCAGCTTTGGTGCAAGGTTCGCCGTTTGAGACTTGGCCTACCGATTTGTATGTACCACCAGACGCTTTACAAGTATTTCTGGAAGGTTTTGAGGGGCCGTTGGATTTATTGTTATATCTGATTCAGAATCAAAATTTCGATATTACTAACATTCCAATCGCTACCATAACCACGCAGTATTTGAAATATATTGAATTAATTGACGGCTTACAATTAGATTTAGCGGCTGAATATTTGGTGATGGCAGCAACTTTAATGGAAATTAAATCCCGCTCATTATTGCCGATTTCAGAGGATATTTCTACAGAAGATGACCCACGCACGAGATTGATTCAACAATTGCGGGAATATGCCCAATATAAACAAGCGGCCCAAGATTTAGATGCTTTACCTAGAATTGAGCGAGATATTTTTACTGGTTATGTGGAACATCCTGATATCCCAAGACAAATTTCACCTCCAGAAGTTAGTTTGGATGAACTGTTAGAAGTGATGCAAGATGTCATACAACGAGCTAGTCTGTTTACTTCGCATCGAGTAGTACAGGAGCCTTTATCAGTACGGGAACGGATGAGTGCGGTGTTGGAACAGTTAAAACAGTTGCAAAAGATTGATTTTATAAATTTATTTATTATAGAAGAGGGGCGGGCTGGTGTGGTGGTGACATTATTAGCTATCTTAGAATTAACCAAAGAAGCATTAATAAAAATTGTGCAACCACAAGATTTTGCGGTTATTCAAGTCATAAGTTTGGAAATCCAAGATGCCTGAACTTAAATCTATTATTGAGGCTGCCTTATTTGCTGCTGGCAAACCTTTAGATGTTGATCATTTAGTAGAATTGTTTACTGAAGATTCTGTACCTCCAGAACGGAAGGCTATCAGAGATGCATTAAAAGAGTTAATGAAAGATTATACCGGACGAGGTATAGAGTTAGTGCAGATAGCTAGTGGTTATAGATTTCAAACCAGAGCCGATTTAACTCCTTGGTTAAAGCATTTACAGCCAGAAAAAGCAGCTCGTTATTCACGGGTATTGCTGGAAACAATGGCAATTATTGCTTATCGGCAACCTATAACTCGGTCGGAAATTGAATCTATTCGTGGTATCAGTGTCAGTACGGATATAATCCGCCGTTTGCAAGAATACAATTGGATACGGGTATTAGCTCATCGTAATACTCCCGGGCGACCGGCTTTATATGGTACTACTCGTGGCTTTCTGAATCATTTTAATCTAAAAAATCTTAATGATTTACCAGCTTTAAGTGAATTGATTATTGAAGGACAAGTTCCTAAAGTTGAATTGCCATCTGAGCAAATTGAAGAAGAAATTGAAGAAGAATAAATTCAATATAAATTTTGTATAGCAATTCTTAATAAGTTTCAATATAAGAATTACTGTAAAATATTGATATATTGAAATGTTTTATGTTATAATGTTTATTAGTCATCAGATTATGTTTCATTCACTTAATATGAGGTAAATTATGGGCTTATTTGACGATATTAATAAAAATACTACTGTTAGCAATACTAATACAACAGCTCCAACAGCAGGTGGTAATCAAGGAGAATCAATTTTTGAACAAGCAAGCTCAACTGTTGATTCTAACAAGCTAATTCGTAGCACTTATATGCTGTTATCTGCCACTTTATTTTTTAGTGCATTTACAGCTGGTATTGCTATGGTAACTGAAATGCCACCATTGGGTTTTATAATTACATTAGTTGGTTATTTTGGTTTGCTTTTCCTAACATCATATTTGCAAAACAGCGTTTGGGGTATAGCATCAGTATTTGCTTTAACTGGATTTATGGGTTTGACCTTAGGGCCAATTATCAGTTTGTATTTAGCTAGATATGTAAATGGTGCCGAACTAGTAATGATGGCCTTTGGTTCAACTGCGGTGATATTTTTAGGGTTATCAGGTTATGCTCTAGCTAGTCGCAAAGATTTTAGTTTTCTAGGTGGCTTTCTATTTGCTGGTATTTTAGTTGCATTTTTAGCTGGAATCGGTGCTATTGTTTTTAACTTACCTGGTTTATCCTTAGCTGTATCTGCAATGTTTGTACTATTAATGTCCGGTTTAATTCTATATCAAACCAGCGACATGGTACATGGCCGTGAAACCAATTATATAATGGCAACAGTAACTTTGTATGTAACTATTTATAACTTATTTATAAGCTTGTTGCATTTATTTGGAGTCTTTATGGGCGAAGATTAAACTAATATTCTAATTAGTTTTAAATTATAACCAAAGGATTATCTTCTACAGTTTATAATATTATGTAGAGATAATCCTTTTTTTAGAAGCATCTACATATTATTTTTCAATTGAAGAATTTTAAGTGTGTAATATAAGTTTCTATATTTTAATATATATTTTTAGAGTAGGAATATTATGAATTTAAAATGGATAGATGTCCAAGAAATTGCTATTGAATTATTTGAAAAATTTCCAAATATTGATCCACAATATGTAAATTTTCCAGACATGCACCGTTGGATTTGTGAACTTGATGGTTTTGACGATGAACCAGATCGTTCCAATGAAAAAGTTTTAGAAGCTATTCAGATGGCTTGGATGGATGAAGTTAATTGAAATATATACTTAAGAATCAGGATTTAATAAAATCCGAAATTATTAAATCCTCATTCCTTACCCATCATAAGATACTTTAATAAATTTTAACGGATTAGTTGTGTCTGAGCTATTCTTAGGGTATTATAAGATTATTACAGTTTATAAGCTTCGCTGCCTAGGTGTGGTGCGGACTTTTTCTCTCATGTTAACTTAATTGGGATAATATTTTATTGAATAGTCCCAATAATCGAAGTTCAATATTTAAGGCATGTAATTTGATTGTCTTAACTACTATAAATTTTCCAAACTGAAAATATAGCTTCATAAACAATATATAATTGGTAATCGACATGAATCATCATAAGTCTTGGAACAAAAGATTTTTTTCTAAATTATCATAATAAAAATGCTTTGGATTTTCTTATATCTAACAAAGATATTTCAATTATCCATTTGTATAGAGAAAATATGTTACGTCGTTACATGTCTGGAATGTTTTTAAAGAAAACTGGCATTGTCTCTTCAGAAAAAGATGTGACAATTAAAAAAGTTCATATTGATTTAGTAGAAATGATAAATTATTTGGACGTTCTTGGAAAAGAAGCCGAAAATGAAAAAAACAATACTTGATAAGTTGAAAAATCATAATCTGATAAGTATTAAATATGAAAATTATTTTAAAAATCCAAAATCAATCTTAGATCATAACAAACAAGTATTTAATTTTTTAGAGGTCGAACCCATTGAATTAACCAGTAGTCATAAAAAAATATTACCAAAAAGCTGGGATGAACAGATTGAAAATTATGATGAATTTTGTGCTTGTTTAGCCAATACCAAATACCAACAATATTTAGATTGATATTTGCCCTGATTCTAATACTGGCAAACTTTTCTAAATAAATATAAACAAATCAGTATTCATACTTCCTTCATAATGGAGCCATAATAGTACGTTCATTAAGTACTGCAATTTTTTCTCACGCTTTCCCTTACACATCCAAATACTTTTTCACGATGCCCAATATCTGATTATATTGGGTTTAATGCCACGTTCATCAATATATACAAATTGTTCTTTATCTATACAACAATAAGTTCGGACAGTTTTTAAAAAATAGATCCAAGTTAAAAATTAACTCGTTGAAATTAAAACATTTTATAATTTTGTTGTGAAAATGAAAAATACTTTAATAACAAATAATTATAAAAACTGTCCGAACCATTGTAAAAATGTCTTCAGTCCAACGAGATATAATCTAGCATGGTAATTCTTCCACTCATTGATAGCATCGCTTCCGCTATAAACTATTAATAGTTATCTCATAAATTACTGACTTTAAACATTTCAATAATGGTATTATTCTCATTGCGTTTTTTCTCAGATTGTTTATTAAAAAAACACGACCACCTATTTTACTATTTCTTTAAAACCTAACTATAATATTATGAGTTTGACATTTTCTTCTGCTAAAAATATTGCTCATGTTTTAATTGAAGCATTGCCATATATCAATGAATTTGTAGGTAAAACCTTTATTATAAAATATGGTGGCAATGCTATGGTAGATGAAACTTTAAAAAATAGTTTTGCCCGTGATATAGTTTTAATGAAAAGAATAGGAATAAATCCTATTGTGGTGCATGGGGGTGGGCCACAAATATCTAGTTTGCTCAAACGGTTGGATAAGGAAAGTAAATTTATCCAAGGTATTCGAGTTACTGATAGTGAAACTATGGATGTGGTACAAATGGTATTGGGTGGTCTGGTAAATAAAGATATTGTTACTTTAATTAATCGTCAAGGTGGTTCGGCAGTAGGATTAACTGGTAAAGATGCAGAACTAATCCATGCTCGTAAATTGACTTTTACGCATGATAATCCAGAAATGGATGCCTCAGAAATAATTGATATAGGTCATGTTGGAGAGGTATCTAGTTTTGATACTGCGATACTTGATTTACTGATTAGTGGTGATTTTATTCCAGTAATTGCCCCAATTGGAGTTGGTAAAGATGGCCAATCTTATAATATCAATGCTGATACAGTAGCAGGTAAATTAGCCGAAGTTTTGCAAGCTGAAAAATTGATGTTATTAACTAATACTACTGGTGTTTTAAGTAAAAATGGTGAATTATTGACTGGTTTAAATGCAAATAAAGTACGAACATTGATAGAAGATGGGACAATTAGCGGAGGCATGCTACCAAAAATTAATTGTGCTTTGAATGCAGTCCAAAGTGGAGTTCATGGTGTACATATAATTGATGGACGGGTTGAACATGCCGTATTATTAGAAATACTTACTAATGAAGGAGTAGGTACTTTAGTAATTCCTTAAATCTTAATCCTTTTTTTCAATATATTTAACCTAACAAGGAATATTTTTTGCTGTATTAAGTATTAAACATACTATAGCAATATTTAATTAATTTATATTTAAGGTCAAAAAATGTTTAATAAAATATTAGTCATTATTGTTATATTGTTAGCTGGTATAACTTATTGGTATTATAATGAAAATGTTGGTGGTAATTTTGAAACTGGCATGGAGTATTATAATAATAAAAATTATGCTAAAGCAATCCAGATATTTAAAAAAGATACTGATAATGCTAATGCTCAATATCAACTTGGAATGATGTATTATAATGGAATAGGAACTGAAAAAGATGTAGTTAAAGCTTCCTTATGGTATCACAAAGCTGCAGCTCGGAATATAGCAGATGCTCAAAATAGTCTTGGGATCATGTATAAAAATGGGGAAGGAGTAATACAAGATTGGGAACGAGCGGAACAATGGTTTTTAGATGCTTCTAACCGAGGCCATATTGAAGCCCAAGCTAATTTAGGTGAGCTATATTTACTTAGCAAATCTCAGGTATTAAAAGCAGAAAAGTGGAATCGTCAAGCTGCAACTATTGGTAATGCTAAAGCTCAATATAATCTTGGCCTTATGTATGAAACTGGACAAGGTGTAAAACAAAATATTGAGGTAGCTTTACTGTGGTATCATAAAGCGGCCGCCCAGAAAAATGCTCAGGCTCAAACTAGTTTAGGTAAATTATATTATGATGGCAAAGGTGTTGAAACTGATATAAAGCAGGCATTACAATGGTATCACAAAGCGGCTAACAATGGAGATGCCAGAAGTCAGTTTTATTTGGGAGTAATGTATTACCAAAATGAAGAAGAGCAAAATAAAAAAGAGCAAAATGAAGAAACTGTGGAGAAAGCTTTAGAAAAAGCTGTGGCATGGTTTAATAAAGCAGCAAATCAGAACTATCTTCCTGCTCAAAATGCTTTAGCTAGTATGTATTTAAGTGGTAGTGGTATTGAACAAGATTTTAAGCAAGCTATTCAATGGTACACAAAAGCGGCTAACCAAAATTATGCCAAAGCTCAACTAAATTTGGGTATGATGTATGAAGATGGTCAAGGTGTAACACAAGACTTTATCAAAGCCGCAGAATGGTACCGTAAAGCAGCTCAACAAAACCTAGCTGAAGCCCAATTTAAATTAGGAATTATGTATTATGATGAAGATTCTGGATTATCTCAAGATTTTTCTGAGGCAGTAATATGGTTTAAAAAAGCTGCTGAACAGGGACATGATAAGGCTCAAAATAATTTAGGATTGATGTATTATGAAGGTGATGGTATAACCCAAGATTTTACTAAAGCAGCAGCTTGGTATCAAAAATCTGCTCTACAAGATAATATTGAAGCTCAGGTAAATTTAGCAGTTATGTATACTAAAGGTCAAGGAGTACCTAAAGACTTAGACGAAGCAGAATCATGGTTTATTAATGCCGCAGATCAAGGGGATGAATATGCCCAAGATGAGTTAGATAACTTGCATAGTGAATAATTTAACGTTGGATTTTTAGTAGTCCTAACTAATGTAGTGATTATTTAAAAAAATCTACTAGGTTTTAAAAGTAGGTTTAACACTACTTTGTTTAGGACTACCTAAAATCTAAATGTTATGTAGGATGTGTTGAATAAAGTACATTAAATATTAAAAAATATCTTAAATAATCATAGAAAGGAAATAGAAATGAAGTTAATAATTTTAAGTTTTACTATAATACTTATGAGTCTTAATAGTATAGCAAATGAAAATTCACAACAATCGCCTTTAGCAAGTCATAAAACGACTAACACTGAATATCCTGGGGCAAAATTATATGTAGATAGGGGATGTGTTGCTTGTCATGGTGACGATGCTAATACTCCTAATCAACCACAATATCCTAAGCTTGCTGGTCAGAACAAAAAATATACTATTGCTCAAATAAATGATATTAAAAATGGTTTGCGTAATAATGGCCAAAGTATTGTAATGCGAGGTACTATTATAGTTGATCATGATGAAATAGATAATATTGCTGAATGGCTAGAATCTTTGCCGATAGATATCGTTGCGGATAAGCTTAAGACAAAGGGTGCGGAATTGTTTAAAAGAAAATCTTGTAATACTTGCCATGGGGATGATGCTAAAAGCTCAAGTTTGTCAGTTTACCCAAAATTAGCTGGGCAGAATAAAATTTATTCTCTTGCTCAAATGAAGGATATTAAAAATGGCAATCGTGATGGTGGTAATAGTGCTGCTATGCAAGGGATTTTATATGGCGTAAATGAACAAGATATGGTTATTATCAGTGAGTGGCTAGAATCTCTTACGGAAAAGAATGAATCAAGTTTAAATAATGTGTTGGACGAGTGAAGTATTTCCAAGTAGCATAAATTAATGACAAAGGATTGCCCCTACATAATAAATTTGTTCTAATTTAAAGATTTAACTGATTATGAAACAATGGTTTAGTCAATTAACCTTAAGTGAACGTCGAGCTATAATTTTAGGTGGAATAGTTGTGATAAGTGCTTCTATATATTTTTTATTATGGGAGCCTTTTGTAGTTAGTCACAAGCAACTGAAAAATATAGTAGCAGTTCAAAAAAACAATTTAGCTTGGATGCAAATAGCAGCTAATGAAGTTTTACAATTGCGTAATACTTCTACTCCTAAAAACTTATTAAGTTTGGTTGATAACAGTATTCGTAAGCTTAATAAAATTGATAAACGGATTGAGCCGAAAGGAAATCAAGAAATATTGGTCAGTTTTTCAACCATAAGTTTTACTGAATTAATAGGATGGTTAGCCAAATTATACAGCCAACATCAAGTCCAAGTCAGTAATATTAGTATCAAACGTCAACCAAATCCAGATCAAGTAACAGCAAAATTAACACTACAGTAAATATTTGGTGTGTTTATAATTTTTTGAGAGGTGAAAACTGTTACTTGAAAATCAATCATAATTGCACTATATCGTTCAATATATTTATAATCCGATGGTATTAACCTTTATACCACAGATTTAATATAAAGATTGGTACCCAATCAGGACTTGAGTTACATTCTTAACTTGATAGAATGCTAACAAAGAGCAAATCACCTAATGGACATGTCCAACAATATTAGGAATAAAAATGCCATTAATACGAATGGGAAAATTAATTACTTGGAAAGATGAAAAAGGTTTTGGTTTCATAAGACCAGACCTTCAAGACCATGAAGAAATTTTTATTCATATAACCGCCATACAGAAAGCAAGTCGCCGTCCGGTAGCTGGAGATAAAATTGAGTATCAAATAGAAAGTGACAGTCGAGGAAGAAAACGTGCATGTAGTGCTACTTTGATTGAAGAGGGAGTGGTTATTAATAAAAATAAGCTGTTTATTATAATTTTGTTAGCTTTACCGTTCTTATTTGCATCATATATCATTTGGCAAGAGCAAAATCCAATTCCATTGATTATTTATTTAGTGATGAGTCCGGCTACTTATTTATTATATGTAACTGATAAAATTAGTGCCATCAAAAAGCAATGGAGAGTGATGGAAAATACTTTGCACCTGTTGGAATTATTAGGTGGTTGGCCCGGTGCATTATTAGCCCAGAAGCAAATTCATCATAAAAATAGGAAAATTTCCTACCAAATTATTTTTTGGACTATAGTTACTATCCATTTAATGTTGTGGACATATTGTATTGTTTCAGGTTGTCCTTGGAATATATAGATTTGTAGGGGCAATCCCTTGTGGTTGCCCTTAATCTTGTGGTTGCCCTTAATCTTGTGGTTGCCCTTAATCATACCTAAAGTCTAGATTCCAACTGTTGTAACCAATCAGCAACGATAATAGACCAATCTAAATATTGTTCTGCATATTCTCTACCATTCCGACCTAGCTGAATAGCATAATTTGGATCATTTATTAATTTACGGATGGATTGAGCTAAACCATTATAATCGCCAGGGGCAGTTACAATCCCAGCTTTAGCTTCTGTTACTAACTTTGCTCCTTCACCAGCTCCACTGAATAATACTGGTTTTCCAGCTGCTAGAATTGGTAAGGTTTTAGCTGGACGAGTGCATTCTAATAATGGTGAATCCCGAAATGTAGCAATCCCAGCAATAGCTAAGTTATATAAATGAGCAATAAATTCAGGGGGTTGAGAATCCCAAAATATGATATTTTCCAACCCCATATCTGTACTAAGCTGCATAATTCGCTGTTTATCCGAACCTCCACCAATACATAAAAACAATACATTTGTATTAGTTAATAACTTGGCAGCTTGTAACACAACCTCCATTCCATGAGCATAACCATGAGTTCCAGCATATAAAATTAGCTGTTTATCTTTAGGCAAGTCTATTGCAAATTCATATCGAGCTTGACCAAATAATTTAGTATCAACTCCATTAGGTAATAATAAAATTTTGCTGGCAGGAACTTTTTTAACATTCAGCATAATTTGTTGTACACCAACAGTCACAACTGTTATATAATCAGCTTTACGATACAACCACAGTTCTAATCGGGTGGCTAATTTCAACATTAAACCTTTTGATATTAATCCCAATGCACTTATAGTATCAGGCCATAAATCAGCAACGTTAAAAATAAAAGGCACTTTCCATAATGCCGCCGCAATATAACCAGTAATCCCTAAAAATAATGGAGGAGATTCCACGAACAAATAATCTGGTTTTTGAGCTTTGCGTAATCCCCAACCGGCTGTTAACATAAAAGAAAAATAATTGAACAAACGTTTAATTCCAGCTCCGTTAGCTGCATACATCCAAATTCTATGTACAGTAACTCCTTCCCAGTCATCAAGTTGGTAAAAACGCTGTTGATAATTTGGAAAAATTTTCCCAGTAGGATAATTTGGCATAGCTGTTATTACTTCAACAGTATGACCAAGACGCAATAATTCACGGATCATAGAAGCTAATCTAATTTGAGGGGCCCCAGTCTCAGGAGGAAAATATTGACTTAAAACTAAAAAACGCATATAATTATTTTTTCTCTAACTAAAACAGCTAACCAACCTGCCACATATCCACTAGTTTGTAAATTACCACTTCTAGTTCCTGCTCCAACCGGGAACATTTGTATGATATGCCAATCATTTTTTAAATATTCTAGTAAGTGTTCTTGGATTATCATATCGTTACGATTATTATCGTTTAATGGAATGGTAATTAATTTTTGCATATTGTAGAATTCCTTTTTGCATGTATAGCTTAACATGAACTGTTTTAAGATTGATTCTTGTATTTTAAATAAATTAGTTCTAATATGTATATAAGGTTTTAATATTACTAAATAACATATTCACCTTTGTACAAGATATTTGTATATAACTTATTGATAATTAAAAATTGTCCTGTAAAAGCATATTCAATTTAAAATTATTCAATGATAGTATGCTAATTTCAATGGTATTCTATTTTTGAATGTATTTAAATTAATTATTGTATATTCTATAAAATTATAAATTAATTCGAGAGATTTAAATGGTAATAAAAAAAATTCTTGCTGTTGACGATTCAAAAGTTGACTTAATAAACATCCAAAATATCATTTCGAACGCAGGTTATGATGTTGTTACAGCATCTTCTGGAGCTGAAGCTATAGAAAAAGCTGCATCTGAAAAACCAGATTTGATTTTTATGGACGTGGTTATGCAACATATGGATGGTTATCAAGCTTGTAGGGAATTAACACATAATGCTGCTACTAAAAATATCCCAATTATTTTTGTTACTAGTAAAGGTCAAAAAGCTGACCGAGTATGGGCTGAGATGACTGGTGGTAAGGGATTAGTGCAAAAACCTTATACAGCAGAACAGATCGTTGAACAAATTAATCAAGTTAAGTGATATTTGCATTCAGTTATTATGATTTCGGGAATGTATAGTATTTTTCAATTGAATATTATATAAATAACCAGTTTATAATTAAAAATTGTTATATTCCCGAAATGAGTTTAACTATATATAATTTAACAATCTCTTTACGAAATTATCATGAAAGATAACACATGCGTTTTGTACTAATTATTATAATAATACTAATAGGGGTAATTCCCTATTGGACTGGTATAGAAATAGAGCGACAATTTACTTATATTACTCAAAATACCTATCAATCTGCCAATTTAAAATTACTAAAAAGTGATTATCAACGTGGTTGGTTTAATTCTGTTGCTAGTTCTGTAATTCAAATAGATGAGCAAATCTTCAATCTTGAGCATGAAATAAATCATGGTTTTATACCAATTAGCAAAATCTTAATTCATACTATTATCCAAAACAATAGTCAAATATTGTTAAATATATCTACTAAAGTAAAAATCAATGGCGATAATACCAGTATTGTAAACATGCCTCCATTGCAAATTGCAAATTACCAATTGCAAGGTGTGCAAGGACATATTTCTGCTGATCGTAGATTTACTAAGATTGAAACAATATTCAATAGTCCCAAGCTAACTTACAATAAAATAGAAGCTCAAGCTATATCTTTACAACTAAATGTGAATAATAAAATCGCTAATGGTAATTTAAAAATTGCAAATATATTTGGGCAAGGTATGCAATTAGCAAATACTGAATTATTTGGCAGTGGTAAAATAAACAATAATAACCTACTGTTGGATATACAAACCAAAGTTCATAAAGTTGGAAATTATGGTTCCAGTAGTAGCAATATTAAATTATCCAATTGGCATTTACCCTCTTTGTTGCAAATTCTATTGACCAAAGATAAGGGTATGATATTTAATGTGATGGCACAAGGAATAGAATTATTAGAGCATTCTCCTGAATTAGCAATTACTGATTTTGAGCTAAATACAGAGGAAGGATTAGTGCATGGTAATCTACAAATAAAAATTGAACCACTGGCAAATCCACTATTAGTCTTATTTAATCCTAATCCATTGTTAAGTATCTTAAATCTACAATTAGAAATCCACATGCCAAAATCGTTCTTATCCACAATACCGTATGAATCAGTACGGCAACAACTTGAATCTTGGGTAGAACAAGGTATTTTAGTAGCAAATTCAAATTATTATCAAAGTTATATTCTTTTAGATAAGGGATTATTACAAGTAAATGGTAAACCATTACCATTATCCGCAATTTTACAATAATTCATCTCGTTCGATCATTAAATCAATATGAAAACTTCTCTAACTTATCGTGACGCTGGTGTCAATATAGACAATGGCAATTTATTAGTGGAACGTATTAAACCTATTGTCGCTCGCACCAAACGCTCGGAAATGTTAGCTGGAATTGGTGGTTTTGGTTCCTTGTTTGAGATTCCATTGGAACGGTACAAAAATCCAGTGTTAGTATCTGGTACTGATGGCGTTGGAACTAAGTTGAAATTAGCCATTGCACTTAATAAATATGACACTATTGGGATTGATTTGGTTGCCATGTGTGTAAATGATATTATTACATTAGGTGCTGAGCCATTATTTTTCTTGGATTATTATGCAACTGGTGAGCTAGATGTAGAAGTTGCTGCTCAAGTTGTTACTGGAATTGGTAAAGGTTGTGAGTTATCTGGTGCCGCATTGGTTGGTGGCGAAACCGCAGAAATGCCCGGTATGTATAAGCATGGTGATTATGATATTGCTGGTTTCTGTGTCGGTATTGTGGATAAAGCTAAAATTATTGATGGTAATTTAGTTCAAGCTGGAGATGCTTTAATTGGTATTGCTTCTAGTGGCCCGCATTCTAATGGTTATTCATTAATTCGTAAAATTGTTGATTTACAAGCTGATGTATTAAAACAGGATTTTAATGGGCGTAATTTGGGAGATGTGTTATTAGAGCCAACTCGTATTTATGTTAAGTCATTGTTAAATTTGATGCAGAAAGTACCAGTACATGCTTTGGCTCATATAACTGGTGGTGGATTGTTGGAAAATATACCTAGAGTATTACCGGATGGTTTGAATGCAGGTATTGATACTAATAGTTGGTCGCAACCGCCGATTTTTAAATGGTTACAGCAGCAAGGTAATGTAGCTGATAAAGAGATGTATCGTACTTTTAATTGTGGGGTTGGGATGGTAGTTTGTGTGGCTCAGGATAATCTTGCGGAAGCATTACGTTGTTTGGAAGAAAACGGAGAGAACTCTTGGTGTATTGGGGAAGTTAATACTAATTTTATCAATTCTCAAGATATGTTGATTGTTTAGAATTGTTATGGTTACTGCCTAAATTTCTACAATTGGAAATTTTTAAATTAAATAACTTAGGCCAATTTGAAGCAGCCTATGGTTTCAATTACCCAAAGATAATATTACTTTTAAAAGTGCTACCACTATTGGCAAAGGTGGAAAGCGGATTATTTTGAGTTTTAAACTATGACAGATAAATTAGATACCAAACAAATTCTTGATGTATTAGCTACAGCCGAACAATTATATAATGAGCAAGAAGTGTTGGCAGCTATTCATAATATGGCAACAGATATAAATCAACAATTAGCAGATAAACACCTGTTATGTATGCCAGTAATGATTGGTGGCTTAATTCCAGCTGGCCAACTTTTAACTCATCTCAACTTTCCATTAGAAATAGATTATATCCATGCTTCTCGTTATCAGGGTGCTACTTCAGGAAGCCAGTTGCATTGGCTAAAACGGCCAACAGCTGATTTAAAAGATCGAGCTATATTAATAATTGATGATATTTTGGATGAAGGTTTGACTTTACAAGCAATAGTTAAATATTGTTGGGACTCTGGAGCTAAAGAAGTATTTACCGCAGTATTGGTAGAGAAACAACTTGATTCCCGCCTAGGATTACAAAAAGCAGATTTTACCGGTTTAACTGTGCCGAATCGATATGTTTTTGGTTATGGTATGGACTATAAAGAACAATTGCGTTATGTTCCAGAAATTTACGCTGTACATGGTTTGTAAATAACTTATATTATTCAAAAAATTTCTATAATTTAAAATTATTATGAATGATCCAAACATGTTATATGATTTGCCAATTTTATTACGCCTAGAAGTAAAAAATTTATGGCGAGATTATCAGGTTAATTCAACTCCTGAGCAAATAGCCAGTTTAGAACAAAATAGACAAGTCTACACTAGCTTACCGAAAGTTTGGGCTTGTAGTCCATTTGTAGCTAAAATTTGCGTTCAATCACCGGCTTTATTGCATGATTTACTTAATGATTTATTAATAGCTCCAACTGATTACTTAACAGTTTTAGATGATTTACTACTTGATATTAAAAATGAAGCTGAATTGATGCAAACTTTGCGTTTATTTCGCCGCCGAGAAATGGTTCGCATTGCATGGCGAGATATATCTTGTTGGGCAAGTTTAGAAGAAACATTGAAATCGCTGTCAAATTTAGCAGATGCGTTACTAGATACCGCTTTGCGATGGCTCTATAGTAGCTTGACTCTTCAATTTGGGACTCCCAGTAATGCCAATGGCACACCACAACCTTTGATTGTGCTGGCTATGGGAAAACTCGGTGGCCAGGAATTAAATTTTTCTTCTGATATTGATCTGATTTTTGCTTATCCAGAAGCTGGTGAAACTATTGGTGGCATTGGACGTTCTCGTTCCAATCAAGAATTTTTCCTCCGGTTGGGACAACGATTAATCCACGTATTAAATAGTATAACTCCAGCAGGCTTTGTATTTCGAGTTGATATGCGTTTGCGGCCATTTGGCGACTCTGGGCCTTTGGTGGCAAGTTTTGCGACAATGGAAAATTATTATCAAACTCATGCCAGAGATTGGGAACGTTATGCCTTGGTAAAAGCTCGGATTGCAGCAGGTTATAAGCCCTCTGGTCATCTGTTATTAAAAAGTTTGCGACCGTTTGTCTATCGCCGCTATTTAGATTTTAATGCATTTGAGTCCTTACGCAATATGAAAAATATGATTGATCAAGAGACTAGTCGTAAGGGGTTGAATAATAATATTAAATTGGGGCCAGGAGGAATTCGTGAAATTGAATTTACTTGCCAAGTGTTCCAATTAATACGTGGCGGACAGCAACCAGCTTTACAGCAACGCAATCTTTTGGAAACTTTAAAACAGTTAGAGATTTTTCAGATTTTGCCTAAAGATGCAATCACTCGTTTACGGGAAGCGTATTATTTTCTACGTGTCACCGAAAACCATTTACAAGCTATTGAAGATCGACAAACTCAAACTCTGCCAGATGATGAAATTAATCAGTATCGACTAGCTTATAGTATGGGTTTCTCCGATTGGACTCGTTTTTTAGCTAGACTAATTCATCATCAACAACAAGTACATAGCGAATTTGAACAAGTATTTGCACCAGAATCATCCGAAGAATCGGAGCCAAATGGTTGGCAAACATTATGGTCTGGTGATTTACACGATGATGAGCAAGCTAAATTATTATTAACTCAAGCTGGTTTTAAATCCTCTCACCAAGTATTAACTCTATTACATCAACTACTTGATTCATATAGCATCAAAAAATTGAATAAACGTGGACGAGAAAGATTAGATGCTTTGATTCCCATGATAATTATGGCTGCTCAAGAGCAGAAATCTCCTGATGATGCCATTCAACGTAGCTTAAAATTAATTGAGTCGATAACTCAACGTGGAGTTTATTTAGCTTTATTGATAGAACGACCACAAGTTTTAAAACGCCTAGTACGTTTGTGTGCTGATAGTGCTTGGATTGCAGAACAAATCACTCGTTATCCATTGTTATTAGATGAATTATTAGACTCTAGGCGATTATTTTCTCCTCTTAAACCAATGGAGTTAGATAATGCTTTACAAGCTCAGTTGGCCCATCAACCGACCGATGATTTAGAAATGCAGATGGACACTCTGCGACAATTCAAACGGGCTTATGTGTTACATGTGGCAGCAGCAGAAATTTCTGGCAAATTAACGGTTGATATAGCTAGTGATTATCTCTCTGCTATTGCTGATACTTTGATCCGTAAATCCTTAACATTGGCTTATGATTATTTAATCCAAAGACATGGTCAACCAAGTTGTGCCGAATTACCCGGGCTATGTATTATTGCTTATGGTAAGGCTGGTGGTATGGAGCTAAGTTATGGTTCTGATCTAGATATTGTATTTTTACACCATGATGGTGAGCAACCAACTGATGGTAGTAAACCTCTAGATAATCAGGTATTTTTTGTCCGTTTAGCCCAACGCATTATTCATATTATTACCACTACTACTTCAGCTGGTTTTTTGTATGAAGTTGATTCCCGTTTACGCCCCAGTGGTGCCTCTGGTATGTTAGTAACTAGTTTTAACGCTTTTGAGACTTATCAGCAGCAAAATGCGTGGACTTGGGAACATCAAGCTTTAATACGAGCTAGAGTAGTAGTTGGTTGTCAACAGAGTGTGGAATGGTTTGAAAAGATTAGGCGAGAAACCCTCAGTATTCGACATGAACCAAAAAAATTGCAACGTGAAGTGCAAAAAATGCGGGAAAAAATGCGAACTAACTTGGATAAAAGTAAGCCAACGCATCCACCGTTTAATTCAGGTTATTTTGATTTAAAACAGGGAAGAGGTGGGATTGCAGACATTGAATTTATTATTCAATATGGAGTTTTACTTTGGGCAGTGGATTATCCGGCTTTATTAGAAACTACTGGTATGTTGCCATTATTAAAATTGTTGGTAAAGTATAAACTATTTACCGAATCTATTGGAGATAAGTTAAGAGAAGCTTTTTGGGCATATCGTACCGAAGTTCACCGATTAACTATGCAAAATAAACCAGCGATAGTGGAAAACGAACAATTTATAGAATATAGACAACAAGTTATATACTGTTGGGAAGAAATTATGGAGTTTAAAGATACATAACAAATGAAACATCAGCAGTTTCCATATTTGATTTACATTGAACTCTGAGTGTATTAAATTGCTTATTCTTAAGATTAGCTTTTGTATTACAGTTATGATATGATTTTTAAATATTATTTTAAACTATTTAACTTAAAGTACTGCTAATCAGACTTAATATACAAAGAGGAAAACAGTAGTGAGTCAACGAGATACTTCTTCAATGAAAAATTTGCTTATTGGTGTTGTTGTTTTTATTGGTATTATCATGCCTATCGCATCGATTGTTAGCAAATTAGTAAATGCAGAGCTTGAACTTCACAAAGCCCAACCTTCTAATACGGTTAATACCAAAGATGTGGAAAAAGTAGTATTAATATCCAAACCTACAGTAAAACCTACAGCAAAATTAGCAACAGTTTTACCTACTATATCTAATGAAGACCTTATCATAGCTAATAAGTTGGGTAAAGAAATTTATGATAAAGCTTGTACATCCTGCCACAATACTGGTCTTGCTGGAGCTCCAAAATTTGGTGATAAAACTAGTTGGGCTGACCGAATAGCTAAAGGCGAGGCCATGCTGATAAATAGTGCTATAAACGGTATTAATATCATGCCTCCACGTGGCGGTAGAAATGATTTAAGTGATGAAGAAGTAAAAGCAGCAGTACAATATTTAGTATTAGCTGCTAGTAACGCAACACCCATTATAACTACTGCCGAGCCAATAGTCACGAAACCTACTGCCGAGCCAATAGTCATGAAACCTACTGAACCAGTTCAGCCAGTGGCTACTAATGTTACTGCCCAACCAGTTAGCAAGCTAGTAACTACTACAGTTAAATCTGGAAAAGAAATTTATGCTATGTCATGTATTACTTGTCATGGAGAAGGTGTGGTTGGTTCTCCTAAAATTGGTGATAGAGCTAGTTGGCAATTAAGAATTGATAAAGGTGAAACTGCATTGGTTGCTAGTGTTATTAATGGTCTTAATATTATGCCACCACGAGGTGGTAATAGTTCACTTACCAATGATGAAATAAGACAAGCAGTAAAGTATATTTTAAAAGCTGTTGCTAATCCGACTCCTAGCCAAATTAAAAAACCTAGTAAAACAGTGAAATCAGTTATGCTTGGTAGTGCAAGACTGTCTGGCAAGGAAGTTTATGATACAACTTGTGCTTCTTGTCATTTAGTTGGTATAGCAAAAGCCCCAATATTTGGTAATAAAGCTGATTGGAAACCAAGAATAGCCAAAGGTGAAGCTAATCTTATAGATAGTGTTATCAATGGCTTTAATATTATGCCACCACGAGGTGGTAATAATCATCTTAATGATGCAGAAATTAAATTAGCAGTACAACATATGTTACAAGCTGCTCGCAATGCTAAATAGTTATTAACTGAGATTACTGAATCTAAAATATATTTTAAAGATAGTTCTACACTATTTTATTTAGAACTAACAAAAAAATCAACAATTTAGTTTAAAACAACTTATGAAAATTTGGTTATATTTATTAATATTTCTGTTACCTATAGTAACCCAAGCTACTGAATTACGTGGAAGCGGTGATTTAGGTGTGATAATTGAACGAGCTAAAGGTAGTGTATTGATAGTCGATACTACTATGCACAAAAGATTAGGTAGAGTGACTGATTTAGGCGATTTATCTCATGCTTCTGTGGTTTATTCCCGTGACCAACGATATGCCTATATATTTGGGCGAGATGGCGGCCTAACTAAGCTAGACATTTTACATAAAAAGATTATTCGTCGTGTCATGCAATCAGGTAACAGCATAGGTGGAGCAATCTCTCAAGATGGTCGTCTAGTTGCAGTATCCAACTATAAGCCCGGAGGAGTTAAAGTATTTGATGCAGCAACATTAGATTTAGTAGCTGATATTCCAGCTAAATTTGGTGAAAATGAGCAACTATCAAAAGTAATTGGATTGGTTGACGCTCCTAATCAACAGTTTGTCTTTAGTTTATTTGATGCTGGTGAAATTTGGTTAGCTGACATGCACATTCCTAATGCACCAAAAATCACTAAATTTACCGATATTGGTAAAAAACCTTATGATGCTTTAATTTCCCCAGATGGTCGATACTATATTGCTGGTTTATTTGGCGATAATGGTTTTGCTTTGTTAGATTTATGGGATATTCATGCTGGAGTAAAACGTATTTTGCCAGATTATGCTAAAGATAGAGCAAAATTACCAGTTTATAAAATGCCGCATTTGGAAGGGTGGGCGATGGCTGGCGACTATACTTTTGTACCAGCGATGGGGCAACATGAAGTATTAGTAATGAAAAATTGGCAACAGGTAAAAACTATTCCAGTACATGGTCAACCAGTTTTTGTAATGGCTCGACCAGATGGGCGGCATGTGTGGGTTAATTTTGCTATGCCTCATAATGATACAGTACAAATCATTGATGTTATGACTATGGCTATTATTAAAACTCTTAAACCGGGTAAAGGGGTATTACATATGGAATTTACTCCACGTGGAGAAGAGGTATGGGTTTCTGTGCGTGATGCAGACAAAGTTATTGTTTACAATACAGAAACTTTTGCTGAAGTCGCAACTTTACCAGCAGATAAACCTAGTGGTATATTTTTCACGGCTCGAGCTCATAAAATTGGGCTGTAGTTATCAATTCTTAATTATGAATGAAATTCGATATGAATATCAATTTATTAATTAGGGTAACCACAAGGGATTACCCCTACAAATCAATATGTAGGGGTACTTTGCTCTTAACTTAATGGCATTAACTCAGGCAAGTGGGAACTAGAAATATTGGTAACTTTTTATTCTGTACAATTTGGTAATTGAATAATTAAAGCGGTGCTATTAGTCTCATCTGAAGTTTCAAGATGAATACTGCCAGTTTGAGTTTCAGCCATTAATTTAGCAGAGTATGTACCTAAACCCGTGCCATTATTTTTACCCATAGTTACAAACTTATCAAAAAATTCATGACGGATTGCTAACGGAACAACTCCTTGGTTCTGAATTGTAATAACTGCATTGGCTTTATTATCAAGCGAAATCTTAATGATAGAATCACTTGGTGATGCTTCCATAGAATTTCTTAATAAATTGGCTAACATAGAATAACATAACAAATATTCTCCTTGAATTAAAAAATTATCATTTTCCTTTGTAGCCTTGCCATTTATTAAAATCTCTGTAGTGATATTAACCGTATCTAGATGAACTTTTGTCTCGGCAATAATTTTGTTAACAATTGCTATGATGTTGACTTGGTCTGGACTATAACTATAAGTTCCGATTTCCATTTTATATAAATCAAGCGAACTATTAATCATATCTAGCATTTGATAACCAGCAATTTCGATATTTTTTAAAATATTTCGATGCAGTCCGTCATCAAATTCATCTATCAATAATGAGCTAGCACTAATAATACCATTTAGTGGATTTTTAAGATCATGACGAGTAATATGCTCAACATTTTCACGTAATATAACCATCTCTTCCAAAACTGTATTTTTTTGTTCTAGTTCATCATAGGCATTAGCTAATTTTTTATATGCAGACATCAATTTTAGCTGGGTTTTTACTCTGGCTAATACGATTGATGGGCTTATAGGTTTGGCAATATAATCAACCGCACCAAGTCCCAATCCTTTCGCTTCATCCAATTCACTATCCATAGCTGAAACAAAAATAATTGGAATATGTTGAGTTAGTGGATTATGTTTTAACTGCCGACATACTTCATATCCATCCATAACTGGCATAATAATATCTAATAGGATTAAATCTGGTATAGGAGAAAATTCAGCCATGCTCAATGCTGATTCTCCATTTTTAGCAACTAACACATCATAATTATTTGTTAAAATATTCCCTAAAGTTTTAAGATTAACCGGTTCATCATCAACAATTAAAACAGTATATTTACTCATATATTAATGGCTTGTATTTAGGATAGCGGTAAGTTTGTTTACAGTGTCTTGAGCTGCAATAAATTCAAAATGATCAACATGTTTTTCCAAATCATAATAAAACGTTTGTAAGTCTTCACCTAAATTATCCCTAATATTTGGAAGTAATTCAATAGCTTGAAAATTACCATTTTTTAATAATACAGTTAATTCTGCTAGTAGTTTTAATAACATGTTAGTATTTGTTTGCGTAAATTTTGGTTGATCAATTTTTATTTCAGCTAAAACTTGCATTGTTTCGGTAAAATTTAGCGAAAATTGGTTCAACAATTCTGGGGGAATTTGCTGTTTTGACCTAAGTAGTACTTCCATATCTTTTGCTATCTGGTATAATTTTTCAATACCTAAATTGCCAGCTGTACCACCAATGGTATGGACTAAATGTGTAACAATTTCAAAATTATCTTGTTGAATAGAAAGCTTAATTTTTATTAAAATATCTTGGTAGTTATGATAAAAGTCATATAATAATTGTTGGTAAAGTTGTTTATTACCACATAATCTTTTTAAACCAGCTACGGTATTAATACCCTCTAATATAAATTCATTAGTATCTATGCTTAAATTTTTTGGAACAGTAGCATAATTTTTATTAATATTTCCAGCTACCCATTTTTCCAAAACCGCAAATAATAAATTATCATCAATTGGTTTGCTAACATAATCATTCATACCAGCAGCTAAACATTTTTCTCGATCTCCAGTCATAGCATTAGCAGTCATAGCAATTATTGGAATTTTATTATGTTTTTTTCTAATTAATTTAGTGGCTTCATAACCATCTAATTCTGGCATTTGGATATCCATCAGTATTGCATCAAAATTATTAGTTTCAACCATTGCCACTGCTTTTTTACCATTGTTTGCAATACTAACGAATACGCCTTCCGCTTCTATCATTTCTTGTACAATTTGTTGATTAATTAAATTATCTTCCACTAATAAAATTTGAATACCATGTAGATTTTGAGTTGAAGGAGTTACGATAATATCTGAAGGATAATCATCCTGTTCAGTTTGCATCCCAAACCAAGCAGTGAAATTAAAAATACTACCTTTATTTAATTTAGAATCTACCCATATATCTCCTTGCATCATTGTTACTAATTGTTTGCAGATTGTTAAGCCTAAACCAGTGCCACCAAATTCACGAGTGGTAGAACCATTAGCTTGAGTAAAAGCATCAAATAAAATCGGAATCACTTGTGCAGGAATACCAATCCCAGTGTCTTGAATTACAAAATGTAGCTTAATCTGTTCATTTTTAATCAGCATCTGTTTAATATAAATAGTAATAACACCTTCAGAAGTAAATTTAACGGCATTATTAATGAGATTGATCAAGATTTGTTTGAGCCGTAGATAATCACCAACAATATAATTAGGCACTTCCTTATCCAATTCCAAACAAAATACTAAATCTTTATTTTCAATTTTAGTGCTTAACAAATCAAAAATTTCTTGTAATATTGTATGTAAAGAAAAAGATACGGCTTCTAATTCTAATTTTCCTGCTTCAACTTTAGAAAAATCAAGTACATCATTGATAATATCCAATAGATTTTGAGAAGATGATTTTATTTTAAGCAAGTAATCTTGTTGTTTTAAGGTAAGCTCTGTTTTTAACGCTAGTTTAGTTAAGCCAATAATAGCATTCATCGGAGTACGAATTTCATGACTCATGTTTGCCACAAATTCACTTTTAGAATAATTTGCAGTTTCTGCTATTTCTTTAGCCTGTTGTAATTTTATTTCTATTAGTTTACGTTCGGTAATTTCATGAGTTAATTGTTGATTTTTTTCTTCAAGTTCTCTAGTTCTTGTAATAACTTTTTGTTCCAAGGAAGCATTTAATTGTTCAATTTCAATCTGATGTTTTTGGATTAGTTTGTCATTACTAAACAGTTCAATTGCTTCATTAATTATTAAAAATAGTTGTTCTCTATCCCAAGGTTTAGCAATATAGCGATGTAAATTACCTCTATTGATGGTATATTTCATCTCTTCATTGCCAACATGACCTGACAGTAAAATAGTCAAAGTTGTTGGGGATATCATATGTAATTGCCGCATAACTTCATCACCTTTCATGCCTGGCATTAAATAATCAACAATTGCTATTGGCACTTCGATTTGTTCTCCTAGTAATTCTTCCAATACTTCCAATGCTTCTTCACCACTTTCTGCAGTTTCAATGTCGTAACAATCACCAAGCCTTTGTTGTAATTGTTCTTTTAAAGCCTCCAATACAATGCTTTCATCGTCAATACATAAAATAACTGAATTATTCATAATTTTTTCAAACCAGTTTGGATAATTTGTACTAACTCCTCTTCCACCCAAGGTTTGAACATGCAAGCATGTAAATTTGCCATTTTTTTAGCTCGTTTAATTGCTTCATTATCTACTTGACCAGTGAGCATGACTTTGACAATATTAGGATATTTAGCATGGACTTTAATTAAAAATTCATCGCCTTTCATACCCGGCATCAACCAGTCAGAAACAATTATCAACACGTCAACATTTTCATTTACTAATTCTTCAATAACTTCAAAGCCTTCTTCAGCAGTTTCGGCAGTTTCATACATATACTCTTCACCTAGTCTTTTTTCTAGCTGTTCAACCAAGCTTTCCAATACGATAGTTTCATCATCTACACATAAAATAGCTTTATTTACCATAAATTAATCTCAACATTCTAGCAAAAATCTGGGGTAGTTCTAAATAAAATAGTGTTAAACCTACTTTTGAAACTTAGCAGGTTAAGTAATCACTACATTAGTTAGGACTACCCATTTTGATTCAGACAATAATTTAAAATTTATAACACAAATGGAATAAATGCTTTTGTATTCACCCGATATTTAGCATAATCTGGAAACCTTGCCATTAACAAAGACTCCTCATATTTAGCTTTCACAAACATAACAACCAGCAATCCTAGCCAAATTAACAACGTAAAACTAGAATAAGCAGACAGCATCATTCCCGAACCAAGCAAAATCACACTAGTATACATGGGATGGCGAATATATTTATATGGCAACTCAGTAACCAAAATACTATCGGCCTTAACATCCGGCACAATATTAAAATTCCCAAATTTCATCACAACAACTGCCCACATTCCTAAACTTCCACTAATAACATATAGGCTAATACATAACCAGCACCCTATATCCAAACGCATATTAGCCATTAAAACAATAAGTAAAGCAAATTGTAAACTTACCAAAATCCAAGAAAATATTTGTTTCATTATAGCGTTTCCCAATTTAATGTGTTGTATTAATGCAAGGTAAAAACTTGATATTTAGCTTGATAATTCATTAATAATTAAGCAAAGACACCTAAATATCATCAGGAATCGAAGACATTGGTACTCCACTACTAAAAATTCCATACACTATCCACATAACAACAAAAGCGTAAACAATACGTGGTATCCAACTAGCCAACATCTTATCATGTAGTGCAATATCTTCGGATTCTAATTTGGCATAATGCAACAATATCTCAGCCAAACTACCAGAATGTTCACCAGTTGTTAATAATTTCAAAGCATTGATAATTGGCATACCAGCTTTTTCTAAACGTGCTAGTTGCAAATAAATATTAGCTAAATCTTGGGGCGGTAATTTATTCATAATTCTAATATTCAAATTGATCAATAACCTAAAGCCATTCCATCCCGTCTAGGATCGCTGGCACCATAATACAATCCATTCTCAAGCAAAATACTTGCAGCAGTTCCCATTGTAGATTTTACTACAACTTTATGTCCCATAGCCGTTAATAATCTAATCGTATCAAGGTTTAAGCCTTTTTCAATTCTAATTTCATTGGGTTGCCATTGGTGATGAATTCTGACGGCATTAACAGCTTCTTGAATATTCATATTGTGATCAATTACATTTAGAATCACTTGTAAAGTGGTAGTAATAATTTTAGAACCACCAGGGCTACCAGTTATGATAAAAGGTTTGCCATTTTTTAATACAATGGTTGGCGACATCGAACTCAACATTCGTTTATTCGGCTCAATAGCATTCGCAGTGCTACCAATTAAGCCATACGCATTAGGCTGGCCCGGTTTAGAACTAAAATCATCCATAGTATTATTGATTAGCATACCAGTTCCTTTAATTACGATACCAGCTCCATAACTAAAATTAAGTGAATAAGTATTGGAAACCGCATTGCCAGCCTTATCAGCCACTGAATAATGAGTGGTTTCTTCACTTTCATACTTGCTGGGTTGACCCGGTAGAATAGTATTACTAGCCTTTAATTTATTGATTTGTTGGCTTAAATTAGCGGCATAAGATTTAGAGGTTAAGCCTGCAATAGGTACAGTGACAAAATCTGTATCACCTAGGTATTTCGAGCGGTCTGCATACGCCCGTTTCATAGCTTCAGCCATAAGATGAATTGTGGTAGCAGTATTATGACCAGTAATATCATAATTTTCTAAGATATTCAAAATTTGGACGATATGAATACCGCCAGAACTTGGTGGTGACATAGAATATATTGTATGACCACGATAAGTCCCATAGATTGGTTGTCTTAATTTAGGCTGGTAATTTGCTAAATCAGCAGTAGTTATCAAACCATCATGCTGTAACATATCATTAGCAATTAACTCCGCAACTTCTCCAGTATAAAAACCTTTGATTCCTTGTTTAGCAATTATTTTTAAGGTATTAGCTAAATCTTTCTGGACAAAAAGTTCTCCAGCTTCATAGAAACTGCCATCTGCTTTGAGAAAGATCGCTGTCGTTGCAGGATATTTGTTAAAATCATCAGCTCGGTGTTTAATATTATTGCTAAAGCTATGACTGATAATAAAACCTTCTGCTGCCAATTTAATTGCTGGAGCTAAGGCTTCGGCTAGTGATAATGTGCCGTATTTTTCTAATGCCAGTGCCATACCAGCAACAGTCCCCGGTACTCCTGCGGAAAGATAGCTAAATTGACTAAGTTGATAATTAACCTCACCGTTTGCAGCTAAAAACATATCTCGACTGGATTTAGCTGGTGCTTGTTCTCGATAATCAATCGCAATCACTTTTTTATCTTTGGCAGAGTAAATTAACATAAAGCCACCGCCACCAAGATTGCCAGCCTGAGGAAAAGTTACGCTCATAACAAATCCAATCGTAACCGCAGCGTCAATTGCATTACCGCCATTTTTTAATATTTCCAGCCCAATTTTGGTAGCAATCTGTTCACTAGTAACTACCATACCGTTGTTAGCTTGGATTGGGGTAAAAATATCTTCTGGCATTATAATGTTTAACGCTTGGGTTGCAGAGGTAAACAGTATCATTATAAAACCGACTTTTAATAAATAGTTCATAGAATTTATCCGATTATGAATTGGTTAGGTTAATATAACAACTTTTAATTAAGAATAGCTAGATTACTTGTAACTAACTACCATGTACATCATACATTAAATTAAATATTTAGAGTTCAAAGCAGAAAAAATTATACCAAATCTTGAACGCACGAGTTAATAAGTTTAATATATACTAAATATATTTTGGAGTAATTTAAGATGCACAAGATTTGCCTCTTAGGAGGAACCGGATTTATTGGTAGACATTTAGCTAACAGTTTGATGCAAGCTGGTTGGCAAGTACGAATACCTACCCAACAACGAGAACGGCATCGAGATTTAATGCTGTATTCTAAGTTGGAGCTAGTGTCGGCAAATATTCATGAGCAAGAACAGTTAACTAACTTGATAGCTGATTGTGAAATAGTTATTAATACAGTTGGTATTCTCAACGAATATGGTAGAGATGGCAGTGGTTTTAATAAAGCCCATGTCGAATTACCTAAAAAAGTTGTCACCGCTTGTCAAGCAAATAACGTCAAACAATTATTACATGTCAGTGCGATAAATGCAGATACGCAAGGGCCAAGTCATTATTTGCGTACTAAAGGTATAGGTGAAGCTTTAGTCCATGCTGCTGAGGGCTTAAATACTACAGTTTTCAGACCCTCAGTGATTTTTGGTAAAGATGATTCATTTTTAAATAAATTTGCCGCTTTATTACGAATTCCATCACCGATATTTATGTTACCTTCTGCTCAGGCTAAATTAGCTCCTATATGGGTTGATGATGTAGTTGCGGCAATGTTGCAAACTGTTGGTAAGTCTGAACATTATGGGAAAACTTATAATATTTGTGGGCCAACGGTTTATACTTTACAAGAATTAGTAGCTTATACTGCTGAATTACTGAAAGTTAAACGTTTTATTGTGCCTTTAAATGATAAAATTTCCCATCAACTAGCACGAGTTATGGATTTTGTTCCCGGTGTGCCTTATTCGGTGGATAATTATCAATCAGCGACGTTAGAAAATTCTTGCAAAGATAACAATCATTTAGAACAATTAGGAATAACTCCGCATTCTTTAGAAGAAGTTATGCCTAAATATTTTATCTCCTGTAAAACTCACCGAGAATCATATTCAGAGTTTCGTCACTATGCTCGGAAGAGTAAAGTTTAAATAATCGTAGGGGTAATCCCTTGTGGTTACCCTATGTTTAAAATTATGGAATATATGAACCTATGACAATTAAAACCGTAAATATCCCTAAAATCAGTTGTGGCCATTGTACTGGCACGATTGAACGTGAAGTCGGTGAATTAGCTGGAGTTAATTCTATAACCGCCGATAAAGACAATAAAACCGCTACCATCGATTGGAATGATTCAATAGTCAATTGGGAACAAATAGCTGAATTATTGGAAGAAATTGGCTTTCCAACCGCAGACTAATCACCATGCCTGAAATCACCTTACCCATCACTGGCATGACTTGCACCAACTGCTCTAGCACGATTGAACGCAATCTCAAAAAATTGCCCGGAATTACCCAAGTTAATGTCAATTATGCGTCTGAACAAGTAACCTGTGATTCTAAGCTATTGCAAGTAAAAGATATTATTGCCAAGATAGAAACGATTGGTTATTCGGTGCCAACAACTAAAATTGAGTTAGCTATTAGCGGAATGATGTGTGCTAATTGTGTTGGTACAGTAGAACGAACTTTGCTGAAAAAAACTCCCGGAGTTATAACTGCCAATGTTAATTTTGCAACTGAAACAGCTCTGATAACATTCCTACCTAATCAAACTAATAGCAATAACATAAGCAATGCGATCAAACGAGCTGGTTATGGAGTTGTAGCAACTAATAATGTAGCAGAAGTTAAATCTACCGAAGTTATTGACCAAACTCATAAATTTTGGTTAGGAGTAGCTTTTACCTTACCTCTCTTTTTACTTAGCATGGGACGAGATTTTAATTTGCTAGGTGATTGGAGTCATGCGGCTTATGTAAATTGGTTAATGTTGCTATTGGCTTTACCAGTCCAGTTTTATGTGGGTTGGGATTATTATGTTGGAGCGTGGAAATCATTGAAGAATTGGTCGGCCAACATGGACGTGTTGATAGTTATGGGATCGTCGGTGGCTTTTTTTTATAGCGTGGCAGTATTGCTAAATTCAAGCTTAGGCGAACATGTTTACTTTGAAACTGCGGCCATGATTATTACCTTGATAAAACTGGGTAAGTTGTTGGAAGCTAAAGCCAAAAGTAAAACTGGTACCGCTATCAAAAAGTTAATTGGCTTGCAAGCTAAAACTGCTAAAGTCGTCCGTAATGGCGTGGAAAGAGATATTCCGATTGAGTCGGTTATGGTTGGCGATATAGTTATAGTGCGGCCCGGAGAAAAAATTCCAGTTGATGGCAAGGTGATTGAAGGCGGTTCAACGGTTGACGAAAGTATGCTTACTGGTGAAAGTTTGCCAGTCCAAAAGCAAGCTGGAGATACTGTTATCGGAGCAACTCTGAATAAACAAGGATTGCTAAAGCTAGTTGCCACTAAAGTTGGTTCTGAGACCGCATTAGCTCAAATTATCCGGTTGGTACAAGAAGCACAAGGTAGTAAAGCTCCTATCCAACATTTAGCGGATAAAGTAGCGAGTATTTTTGTACCAATTATCATTGTAATTGCTATTATTACGTTGTTAATATGGTGGTTAGGGGTTGGAGCTGATTTTACCGATGCCATGATTCGGATGGTAGCCGTGTTGGTGATAGCTTGTCCGTGTGCATTAGGACTTGCCACGCCTACAGCAATTATGGTTGGGACTGGTAAAGGAGCAGAACAAGGAATTTTGTTTAAAAACAGTGAAGCTCTGGAGAAAGCTCATAAACTGCAAATTATTGTCCTAGATAAAACTGGCACGATTACTAATGGCAAACCAATTGTAACAGATATTATTGGCTTAGGATCGATGGCAGAAACTGAAATTTTACGGTTAGCTGCTTCAGCCGAACGTGGAAGTGAGCATCCTCTTGGTGAAGCAATTGTCCAAGCCGCTCTTGATAAACAGCTTCCATTAGCAGAACCACAACAATTTACAGCAATTAGCGGAGAAGGCATTGTAGTTACCGTGGAAGATAAATTGGTGAATATAGGTAAAATTGCTGACCAAGCTACCAATGCTTTTGCAACTATAATAGAACGCTTCCAAACCGATGCTAAAACCGTGATGCAAGTCGTTGTTGATAAAGAAATAGTAGGTTTAATAGCAGTAGCAGATACAGTTAAAGCCAGCTCCCAAGAGGCTATTGCGACAATGCAAAATTTAGGCTTGCAAGTGATTATGTTGACCGGCGACAATCAAGCCACCGCAATGGCAATTGCCAAACAAGTAGGGATTAGCGAAGTAATTGCTGGAGTATTACCAGAACAAAAAACTCAAGCAATCAAAAGTTTGCAAGCTAAAGGTCTGGTGGCAATGGTGGGGGATGGTATCAATGATGCACCGGCTTTGGCTCAAGCGGATGTAGGGATTGCAATTGGTACTGGCACCGATGTAGCGATGGAAACGGCTGATATTACTTTAATGCGAGGCGATTTACGTTCGGTACCGCAAATGATTGCTCTCAGTCAAGCGACTATGCGAGTAATCAAGCAAAATTTATTCTGGGCTTTTGGTTATAACGTGTTATTGATTCCAATTGCAATGGGCGTGTTGTATCCTTTCACTTCTTTGCCGATGATGTTGCGTTCTCTACATCCAGCTTTAGCCGCAGCAGCTATGGCGTTTAGCAGTGTTTCAGTGGTTACAAATAGTTTGCGATTGCGAAGATTTAAATCTAATTCTTAATTATGAATGTTTAATTTTTCTGGCAAAATGTACAATGAAATGGTAGCTAAAATTGGTTTTTGGTTAGCTTTTGTTGGTTCTAATTTGGTGTTTTGGGTGATGATGAGCATTGGGGTGGAAGAAATGCCTAGACGTTATTATGATTACAGTCAGTTTGCTCAATTTGAACCTATGCAACAATTAATGACAGTTGGAGCATTTATCCTTGGTGTAGGTTTTGGGCTCACAATTTTAAATTGGATATTTGGAGCAATTTCTGGTAAGCCAGCCCCAGATAATCCTTGGAAATCTAGGTCATTGGAATGGACGACTGCCACTCCACCGCCTCCAGGTAATTGGCCAGAAGTTCCAATTATCGATAAAAATTGGCATCCTTATGGTGAGAGGGGGTAGTTGATAGAATGGATTGCTATAATTAGTATCTACCCTGCTTAATTTTTATGTTAAGATGCATAGCTAACTATATTAATAAGTAGGGAATAACCATATAATGACTAAAAATACTTTTTTATTAAATCCATACAATAATAATGATAGTTTTGGTGTTATTCCATATATAAAACATGGTAAAAATGAATTTCCAGAAGGTGTGGTTAAATTACGACAGGGTAAGCATTCTGGTCCAAATAGAGGGTTTGGAGCAGTTCATATATGGGAAGAACATAAAATATATTTAAAAAGAAAAGGTTACGATAATTCTAATAGTGTACAACGATTTATTGCGGATATAATCAAATCAGGCTCTCCCATCTATTGTGAATTCGAAAATTTAAAAGGTAACCACAGGATTGCAGTTGTGAGATCAACTTTAGGGATTGCTATTCTAGAAAAAATACCAGATGGTAACAATAATATATTTTATTCAATTGTAACCGCTTTTGAAAAGAAGTATGCACACGGAACCAAAATAGGAACTGTGTGCTAAAATATTGAGGTAGTAGCAGCGACTCTTTAGCTTATATAGGTTCAGAGTCCACCATTATGTGTCCTACCTACAAGCCCCCTGAAGGCTTGCCGTCCAATAAGAGAGACCGATTTCAGGTGATGCCCCTTCTTAAATGCTCTTTACGCCCAAAACTTCATATCAGGACTTAAATATTTTATCATAATGGAATAAATACTAATGTAAAAATAATACCAAGATATAATATATTTAATATCCTACTAATAATTTTAACATGTAATAAATTTTTGTCAATCTTTAATTAAAACGGTCGGTTTCACGTTGTTGCATCGACCCTATAGCAAAGCCAGTATAAATTGATAATTGTAGACCTGATTAGTGAAGTGTAATTGGACAAGTTTTTACAATCATTTTATACTAGCTTTGCTATATCTGGCTTTTCACAGTTAACAATTGCTTTAGCCAATATCTGTTTTACATGATCTTTGAATTCTTTAAAATTTTCAGACGATGCCAACGGTGGAACTGACTTTTTCAAAATTGTCTCAATGTCTGCTTTTCGTTTGAAGGTGGACTCTCTACCACTGTACATATATGCTGTTTTCCAATCTTCATTTGGCATGGATATAATTTGACTCCTTGCAAAATCAATTATCAATTTATTAAACTCTCTTTTGATGTTGTTCAAACTTTGCTGTTTTAATTTATCGCTAACTTCCTCTTCCCATGAGATAGGCTTAGAAATATATTCCTTTATTTTATCGTTGATTTTGTCTTCGAAATCAGTAATTGGTGTAAACATTCTGAAATCATCAATGCCTATATCCATACGTAGACTAAACGCTTTGATCGTATTCCAGTGCTGATGGTTTAACTTGTCCTGATATAGCTGATTAAATTTCTTTGTTGACTCTACCAAAAAGGCTGACAGCATTTCAATATCATATTTTGGCTTGATGAACGATAGGGTAAATATTGATAGTCTCTAACCGAATCGGTTCAATTTCATTACGTTTCTTACCCAAAAAACTATTCAACGTACTCAAAGGAATATCAAGATAATCAGTAATATCTGTTTTAATAGCAACATCATCATTCACCGAAC
>DAOUSR010000111.1 GCA_030627125.1 Thioploca sp. | reverse complement strand
ACCACCACCGACATATTCAACAACAATATAAAAAATATTAATTTCATAATTTTGACTCCTGTTTATGCTCGTATTATACTATAATTTTATCTGAATCAGTATTAAAAGGATAACTAAAATATGTAGGTTGGGTTAGCGACAGCGTAACCCAACAATATACCATTGAATGTTAAATATCGTTCTCAAACTCCAGTTTCAATGCCATTAAGTTAAGGGCAACCATAAAGGATTGCCCCTACAAAATATATTAATATGGTAGGGGAGAACCTATGTGTTCGCCCTGCTTAATACTAGTTTGGGAACAGGACACCAATATGAAAAATTTCTTTCTACTAATAATTAGTGGCACTATCATAGCCATAATTGGATTATTCATTGAATACCGATTTTTTAATTCTGATGTATCGGCTAGTCAAGCTCTCCGTGATTTAGGTGGAATTATCTCCGAATCGGAACAAAAAATTAAACCAATTCAAAATATAAATCCAGTAGTGTCAGCAAAACCACCAATTAGCGTTAAAATTCAATACCTTTATCGGCATGGTAAAGAATTTAAAACCCTAACCAACAAAAGTATATTACATTCTCGCGATTTATATAAAATAGTATTCACTCCTACCGAAACTAGCTATCTTTACATATTCCAAAAAGGTTCATCGGGCAATATCTTCCGCTTATTTCCTATGCACAGTTTTAAAGGCGTAGTCGTCAATAATAACAATCCAACTGAAGCTAAAACATACTATATTCCAGCGAAAGATAAATCCTTTTTCCTAGACGAACAAACTGGTACAGAATCACTCTATATAATTGTAACTAAACAAAAAGATGAGGCTTTAGAAACTCAATATCAACAAGTATTAATTGCCAGACAAGAGGATAAATCGGAAACAATCAACGTTGCCCAAAGAGCTTTAGAGCAGACAATAAACATGCGAGATGTTGGTGGAATTGCAGAAGATTTAACAAATACAAAAGTAAATTGGACCGAAGCAGGCCAGCAATTTTCAACTATCCTTGCTCGATTAAACAGTTGTGATGGTTGCGTCAGTACGATAAGTTTTCAACATAAATAACAATAGACCTGACAGGTTTTGAAAACCTGTCAGGTCTGGTCAAATTAGAGTATATATAATATGTCTAAATTACTATTCAGCATCATTTTATTTAGTATTTACACTACAGCTTGGGCAGACAAACCATTTATTGTAGATTCAAAAACCAATGTAATGGACATCATTCAAAATTTAACCAAACAACCTAAAATGCGTGGCTACCGTGATTTAGGAGGAATAGCCGAAGATGAACCACCAAAAGTAGCTGCGTTAATCCATTTTAAATTTGATTCAGCTACCATTTTGCCAGAATCCAAATCAATATTAGACAAATTTGGAAAAGCTTTACAAAGTGATGAGTTAGCTAATTCAGTATTAATGATTGCTGGACATACCGACAACACTGGCAGCAACATCTATAATTTATCTTTATCCTATCAACGAGCAGAAGCAGTCAAAAATTATTTATTAACCCAACATGAATTAACCGAACAACGTTTAGTAATAAGGGCATATGGAGAAGACCAACCAATTGAAACCAATGATACAGAACAAGGACGTACTTTAAATCGCCGAGTTGAATTTATTCGGATTGATTAAGGAAGGTAATAAAATTATTTGTAATCATAAATGTGGTGATAGATAAAATAATATTAGCATTATAATAACGATAAATTCGTTGTCTCATGGCACGAGCGTTCAATACGATTTGTAAGACCAGTTTCTTTTCCAACCGATTTGTGACGTTTCTTTGGAAACACCATATGATTTCCAAAAGCATGTTCCCATGAAAATTGGAATCTGTAAATGCAACAGCACATGTCCGAGATATTTAACCTTATATTATATACCACTACTTTGCGGGATGAACAATTAAAAATAGCTAATCCAAGCAGGTCATTTTGATTGTAAAACTTTTTGTTTCTGCTCATAGGTATTTAAAGTTTGCAATACTTTTACAGGTGTTATATCACGTAAACATTTCAAGTGTCTTTTTGGACAATGACGTTGATAACAAGGACTGCATTTTAACTTTAACGAAATAATCCGAGCTTGATTACTTAAAGGCGGAGTCATATTGGAATTAGAAGAACCAAATAAGGCTATTAAAGGTTTATTCAAAGCAGCAGCAATGTGCATTAAACCAGAATCGTTGCTAATTACCGCCCGAGATATAGACAATAAATCTACTGCTTCGGGCAGGGTAGTTTTACCACATAAATTAATACAATTTTTGCCAACTACAGTTTGAATTTCTGCTCCCAATAATATTTCTTTTTTAGACCCAAAAACCCAAACTTGCCAACCTTTAGATATTTTATATTTAGCACAAGCGATATAATTTTCTATTGGCCACTGTTTAGCTGGCCCAAATTCAGCCCCCGGACATAAAGCCAATATAGGTCGATTAGAAATACTGGTTAAGCCCACCCGTAGTAAACTTTTTTTAATTGTTCCACAGCTTAAAGTTGGTTTAGGTATTACTTTACCAGCTTTTGGATCATCTTTGGGTAATCCAAGTGCAACAAATTGGGATACAGTTTTGGTAAAAGTTTTCTTACGAATATCGTTGAGCAAACCATAACGCATTTCCCCTAAATAACCAGTACGTTTAGGAATATTGGCCCAAAACGGAATTAAAGATGCTTTCCAAGAGTTAGGTAATACGATTGCTTGTTGATAATTATAAATTCGCATTTCCAAACCTAGTCGGTAACGTTCTTTCCAGTCTAATTTACCATGTGCAAGATTATGATGTAACACATAACGTATTTCAGGCATTCTCTTTAATAAACCAACACTCCAACTTGGAGTTAGAACATCAATTTTAGCATCTGGTTGTTCACATTTAATAATTTTGAACAGACTTTGTGCCATAACCATATCCCCAACCCATGAAGGTCCTATGACTAAGATATTATTTGATTGCATGTTGGAATACCTGAAATTGTATGGTTATCTGGAAAAAGTTTACTTAGCTTTCATCTTATATTCGGTGCCACAATATGGACATTTTACTTTGCTTCTGGAATTTTTTTTGAGTGGTAAAAAAATACGTGGATGTGAATTCCATAAACTCATATTTGGCATTGGACAGTGCAGTGGTAAATCATTATCAGTAACTTCTTGTTCTAATTTATCATTTGGAGTGTCAGTGCCTATTTTACTCATGATTGCATTCTCTTTGGAGGTATAAAATTAAACAAACGTCAACCAATCTTTATGATCAGAATGACGACCATGTACTACATCAAAAAAACAACTTTGTAAACGTTCGGTAATTGGGCCTCTAGTTCCAGTCCCAATAGTACGATTATCTAATTCACGAATCGGTGTAACTTCAGCTGCACTGCCAGTAAAAAATGCTTCATCGGCAATATAGACTTCATCACGAGTGATACGTTTTTCCTTGATGGTAAAGCCCATTTCTTCAGCCAATACAAAAATAGTGGCACGAGTAATTCCGTTAAGAGCAGAAGTTAAATCTGGAGTGTAAATGATTTCGTCTCGTATGATAAAAATATTTTCCCCACTACCTTCAGCAACATAACCTTCATTATCTAATAACAATGCTTCGTCATAACCACAAGTCAAAGCTTCTTGTAAAGCTAACATAGAATTCATGTAATTACCATTAGCTTTAGCTTTGCACATTGTAATATTAACATGATGTCTAGTATAAGACGAGGTACGGATACGAATACCTTTTTCTATTCCTTCAGCACCCAAATAAGCTCCCCAATCCCAAGCAGCAATAGTAGCATGAACTTGTAAATTATCTGCTCGCAGTCCCATTCCTTCAGAACCATAAAAACACATTGGACGAATGTAGGCACTGTCTAACTTATTATCCCGCACAGCAGCACAACAAGCAGCATTAATAGTTTGTTGATCGTAAGGAATTTTCATACTCAAAATATGAGCCGAATCAAACAAACGGCGGGTGTGTTCTGGTAACCGAAAAATTGCTGGACCTTGTTCAGTTTTATAAGCACGTAAACCTTCAAACACTCCCATGCCATAATGTAGAGTATGAGTTAATACGTGAATTTTAGCTTCACGCCAAGGTACCATTTTGCCATCTAACCAAATTACACCGTCACGGTCTTCCATACCCATTGTTTCTTGCTCCTAAATGTGAACTCAGTTTAAAACCATTTTACACTATTTTTAGTTTAGTTCAAATTAGTTATTTGATTAACTTACAACAATATGATAAAGCTGCTTATCAACAAAGATGTATAGAATTAGCCTGAAATATTGAATCTGATTGGAATGGAGTTATTATATTTGATGTTACATAACTTAAATGTTACGTAAAATGATGCTAAATATTCGCAAGGTTCATTTTATAGATTTATCAAAAATCCAATCTAGCCTAAAAATATGTTATAATTACGCTTAATCTATGAATGTAGCTTAGAAAATGACTGCCAAAAATAATGGCAAAATAATACTATTACATAGAACCTGTTCTCAAGCTAAATTTGAAATCATATTTATATATGCGTTGTTCTCGTTTATTTGTAGAAAAATCATTGTCAGTTGGGCAAGAAATAGTCTTAGCAAAAGAAGAATCTCATTATTTATTGAATGTATTACGCAAAAAAACTGATTCTTCAGTAACTTTGTTTAATGGTCAAGGTGGTGAATATAGTGCTAATTTAGTCGAAATAACCAAAAAAAATGCTATATTAAAAATATATGAATATAAAAATGTTGATCGTGAATCTCCATTAAAATTGGTACTGGTACAAGCTGTTTCTCGATCAGAACATATGGATTATACCATTCAAAAAGCGGTAGAATTAGGAGTGCAAAATATTGTTCCAGTGATAACTGAACGTAGCCCCCCATTAAATAAAATAGATAAACGTAAACGCCATTGGTCGAAGATAATTATTAGTGCTTGTGAACAATCTGGCAGAAACCGTTTACCACAACTGCATGACGTGATTTCATTAACAACTTGGTTATCTAAACCTCAATTAGGCAATTGTTTGGTTTTATCTCCAACTGGAGAGCGTAGTTTATGTGTATCTCTATCTATGCACAATATTCAAAATTCAATAAAAATTTTAATTGGAGCCGAAGGTGGTTTTACTCAAACCGAGATACAATCAGCAATAGAATCTGGTTATTTAGATATTAGTTTAGGCAAACGCATATTGCGTACTGAAACAGCAGCGACTACATTATTAGCCATATGTCAAATATGGCATGGTGACTTGTGTTAGGAAACTATGGATTCGCTAAACCAAGTTTCTAAAATAATTTGAGCAGCAATAGCATCCAATTGTCCTGATACTCGTTCAGCTGCGGCAGTTGAAGATAATCTTTCGTCAATAGTATGGACTGATAGATGATAACGTCCATGCAACTTCCGACAAAAGCGTTGAACCGCAATAGTCATCATGCTATCTGAGCCATCATTATGTCTAGGTAAGCCAACCACTAGTTCGTCTGGTTGCCATTCCTTTACCAAGGCATTAATGCTTGCCCAATCTATTTGTTTATTTTTAACTGACACAATTGCTAAAGGACTAGCAGTTGCAGTGATAGTTTGTCCTATCGCAACTCCAATTCTTTTACTACCATAATCAAATCCCATTAAATACATTTTTTATATTCATCTAAAGTTTTAGAACGCATTTCATTATAATATATAAATAAAGTATAATTGAATAAATTTATCGTATTTCAATCAACACAGAGAAAAATTTATGCAGGACAAATTGTTAATTGTTGATGATATTCCAGCTAATATCAGCTTATTGTTAGATTTTTTAACTGATGTTGGGTTTAAAGTATTAGTAGCAAAAGATGGTGAAGCAGCTATAAAAAAAGCCGAATATGCACGTCCAAGCTTAATTTTATTAGATGTAATGATGCCGGGTATAGATGGTTTTGAAGTTTGTAAAAGACTAAAATCTATGCAAACTACTCAAAATATTCCGATAATTTTTATGACAGCTTTGTCAGATACTGTTGATAAAGTTAAGGGATTTTCATTAGGAGCAGTTGATTATATTACTAAACCATTACAAGCTGAAGAAGTTTTAGCTAGAGTTTCCGCTCATTTAAACCTGCGTAAATTACAAGAACAATTAGAAAATGAAATTAAAATCCGTGAAACATATGCTGCTGAATTAGAAGAGCGTAATTTGGAATTAAAGTCTTTTGCTCATACTGTTGCTCATGATTTAAGAGGGCCTTTAACTGGAATTATGGCTCTTAGTGATAGATTATTGACTAATACTGAAAGTACCCAGTTAGTTAAGTATCTACAATTAATTAGTGATTCTGGCCAGAAAATGTTAGAAATTATTAATGCTTTGTTATTATTAGCTGGAGTTTCTCAACAAAATACAATTAGAACACAAGCTATTGATATGAAAGATATTATAAATCAAGTTTTAGAAAAACGGTTAGATTATTTACTGAAAGAATTACAAGGGGAAATTATTCTGCCTGATAATTGGCCTACAGCAACTAGTTATGCTCCTTGGGTTGAAGAAATTTGGGCAAATTATCTTAGTAACGGGCTAAAATATGGTGGAAGACCCCCAAAATTAGAACTAGGAGCAAATATTCAAGATGATAAAATGATAAGGTTCTGGGTACATGATAATGGTGCTGGTCTTTCCGAACCAGCTCAGGCTAAATTATTCACACCCTTTACTCGTTTGCATGATGATGACGTAGAGGGGTATGGTTTGGGTTTATCAATAGTAAGACAAGTTGTAGAAAAACTGGGTGGAGAAGTAGGAATAGAAAGTATTGAAGGTAAAGGTAGTACGTTTTATTTTACTTTGCCAATTCTAGAGTAGCTATTTAAAATAATTATATATTACCTTGAATTTAACCATGTTAAATCCGAATTCTATCGAAGCACCTAATATAACGCCAATAGTGTAGCAAACTAAATCACTCCACAAAAAACCGTGTCCAATTATTAGAGCTACCAAACGATACTGACGTATTGCATCAATCCAAGGCTCATGATATAACTGACTTAATTCAATACAAAACGAGAAAGATAAAGCGATAATTGCTATTTTTATAGTGGAAAATGTGGGAAATAGGAAACCAACTATAAAAAAAATCATCAAGGCCCATAATATATCGCCAGCATAAGTTGTTATAAGAGATGGTAATGGATAACGGCGTGAAGCTAATCCTAACATTATCACAATTATAATAGCTAATGTATAAATAATGCGGTTTCTACGAATTGAATTCATAATATTTTGCTAGTTCTAATATAAAGTAGTGCTAAATTAATTCATTGATTATATTTCTATTTTAAACCATTAGCACTATTTTGTGCAGGACTACCAAAAGAATATTATTTTTAGGAGATAAAAACTACAAAACTAGAACTTATGCATTGACAAGATAATCATTTCATGAAACCGTGTAAATACTATATGTTTTGTATTCAATTAGCCTTTGTCGATGCGTAAATCCTAGACATTTCGCTCTTAATTCACATTAAAATCAGCACCTATTGATTAAGATAATAAACTATACTCGATATAAAAACTTCCGAAATCTAAACTTTATTCTCTAAAAAATATGTGACCATCTCACCCTTGCCTTTTATCTGTATTGCTCCACGCTTGGTTAATACATAGTCATTTTTTAATTCTGCGTACACACTAGCTGAAACTTGAATTTTATTAGTTATCCCATGCGATTCCATCCTACTCGCAGTGTTAACTGTGTCACCCCATAAATCATAGGCAAATTTTTTAATTCCAATCACTCCAGCAATCACTGGCCCAGTATGAATACCAATCCTAATCTGCAAATTTTCTGGTTCACTGTGCAACATCTGCAACATTTCCAAGGCTAAATCAGCAATGCTGGCAACATTATTGGCACAAGGTTCCGGTAAGCCAGCAACTACCATGTATGCATCTCCAATAGTTTTAATCTTCTCTAAATCATGTCGTTCTACCAAATTATCAAATTTAGAAAAAATAGTATTAAGCATTTCCACTAATTCATGAGGAGATATGCGGCCAGACATTTCAGTAAATCCTACAATATCGGCGAATAATACAGTCACTTTAGAAAAATTATCTGCCACTATGGTAGGTTTTTCCTTTAAACGAGTGGCTATGCTTTTGGGTAAGATGTTTAGTAACAATCGCTCCGATTTCTTCTGTTCTAACTTTAATCTCAACTTAGATTTGAATTCAGAACGTTGTAAATTTTCATGTAAATACACAGTAATATTACATATTATGCAAAACCATGCCAAATACAACAGGAGAAAACCTGGCCCAATAGCAATTATAGTAGCCTCAATTGGTAAATTTATAGTTAATATTAAAAATAAGGCCAATACTACCAACTGGGACAATAAATGTAGCTTCCATTTTAAGGGTAATAAAGTTGCTTGCCCCAAAAATACCAAAGTCCAAGTCACGAAGTCTAATTTAGCAATTCCAACTTGAGCAAACCAATACATGGGAACTAAGGTCATAGCCCAAGAAAATAAGAGAAAAATTAACTCTGGATGGTTACGACCGAACTGAGAATATAATAACCCTAAACTAAGCAATAACAATACTCCTTGACTTAAATTAGTATATAACCAAGGATACAATTCGTAATAATAGGTTAAATTGAGGATTATGAAACTAGAAATAGCAAGTATGCCAATGACAATTCCCAATCGTATACGGTGCCACATAAAAGAGTTACACCAAGTGGCATATTTTTCATTGCTCATCGGTGATGGTGAAATAAAATCTAAGTTATTCATTGCATTATTAATATTTGTAAGCGGCTTGCAACTAATTGATTTTGACTGGTAGCCGATTTTACCTTTACTGTCAAATTTAGCTTATTTAAGCTGGTTTGAAGTTTTTCTAAGGCGGAAAAATTCTTCACTGTTAGCTGTAAATCAAATTGCTTATTACGAAAATCAATTCGTTTAATGGTTAAATCTGGAATGGTTTTAAATACCGAAGTCATTATAGTTAAAGTGGTTAAAAAAACTTCATTTACCTGTTGTTGCTTGCGTAATTCTGTTAGTTTCTGCTCCATTTGTACTCGAGGATTCACAATTCTACGAGCTTCGGGGAAGGCTTCTTGATAAGTAGTGGTTATTTGTTGGTTGAGAAATTGTCGTTGTTGAGTTAAATGTCGATAATCTATAATTTGTTCCGTAACATACAACCCGCCCCAAATTAGGCATAATGCTATCGTCAGCAACCATGGACGTAACCAACTTTTATTCTTAGGACTATAGGTACCTTGCAATAGATTTAAAGCGTTATGACTGATTCCAGCTAATATATTATCTTCGGCAATTTGGATAGGGATGCCTAAAGTTGGCAAATTCGTTAAATCTGTATGGTTAATAACTGTTATTTGGGTAGGTGGATTTTCGGCTATGGCCATTGGCAACACAACGTTTATACTATCAACTTCAATAGCAAAACCGGCATACAAACCAGTGCGTACTAATACAATATCATCTAAATACATCAGCGTCCAACTATCATTTAGGTGCGGCACTGCCAATACATCAGGCTGTAATGCAATTGGCTTGAATCCTGCTACCTGTAAACGTTGTAAATAGTTTTCCATGCTGGTTTTAGCAATAACCGCAACAGGAATATTCCCTAACAGTGGTTTACCCATTACAAAGTGTAAATTCTCCACATCATCTATCAATTGTTCTTCAAGAGCATAAGGTACGGCTTGGATAATTTTCTGCCGATTGGTGCTGGGAACATTGGCTTCAGTGAGGAGAATATCAGTACTGGGAATAAGTACTACCGGTTGATAATTGTCAGTTGGGACTTTATTTAATGGAACACCGATTGCACTATTGATAATTCGTCCTTTACGGTCAAAAGTGGCCCAACTAACCAGTTCGTCTGTCTGTAAACGAATTAATAAAGAAATGTGCATTTTTTTTAGATAAAATGTTGATAAATGTGTCTTTACAGGATACTATGTAAATAAATGTTAAGTCAATTTTAAAAGGAGTAATTATGTTAAATTTAAGTAAAGGTTTTACCCTGATTGAGTTATTGATTGTTATGGCCATCCTCGGTATGTTAGCGGCTTTAGTAGGTCCAAGCTTATTTGGAAAGGTTGATGAAGGCAGAATAAAATCAGCTCTGACTCAGATGGTTAGTTTTGAAACTGCTTTAGAAGCTTACCGATTAGACCTATTTAAATATCCTAGTAGTTTAGATGATTTAGTGAAAAACAATTCAAATAAACCTAAATGGCACGGCCCTTATATGAGCAAAAGAATACCTAAAGACCCTTGGGGTAACGAATATCAATATAAGAAACCGGGCCGTGAAGGAAGAAATTATGATCTGTATTCTTTTGGAGCAGATGGGCGTGAAGGTGGTGAAAAAGTAGATGCTGACATCCTTAATTGGAAAGTTGATTAATTTTAAAAAAGGGCAACCATAAAGGATTGCCCCTACGTAATAATTTGTGGTTACCCCAATTTTAAAAAAGGGCAACCATAAAGGATTGTCCCTACGTAATAATTTGTGGTTACCCCAATTTT
>DAOUSR010000245.1 GCA_030627125.1 Thioploca sp. | reverse complement strand
TGTTTGCCAGTAACATATTTAGCCTCAGGATGGGCGAGAACTTTGCCCTTTTCATCCACTAAAAAAGCATAACCGGTTTTACCTAAACGGACTGTTCCAACAGCCTTACTTAAATCTTTTAAGAAAGTAGCAATAACTGCAATTCCAACAATTTTACCAGGCATTTCTGCATGGAGTGGATGTTTAGATTCTTTATATCTAATTAGATCAAAAGTAAGAGGGTCGGTAATTCCATCCCTAGTAGAATGAAAATATTCAGCTTGATAATTACGCACCGCTTCAGCAGTTTTTTTATCGTAAATACCAGTAATTTCACCGATATAATATTTACGTTCCTTTAATTTCTTTTGCAATTTAATTACTGATTTACCCCTAGCACCTAACCTTAAAGTTGGCAGTTTACGGATTGGGGCTGCAAATATAATGGCTGGCTCCAGAAATGGATCAGATATTAGCGATTCTCGGACAATATCATCCTCACCTTTAATAATTCGTTTAAAATAACTAAATTCGCTATAATTGGTAGGTTCTGTAATACCGCCAGTACCTTCGGTAATAACGTTGCCTTGTAAATCCAGCGTTGTTAGACCATATATTTCATTATATAAACGATAAATAGTTGATAAATTAGGTAAATGTTGCTTTTCATCCATATTAGAAAATAACGGATGTTCGCTTAAACTCCGCACTGCTAACACGTTCATTTGATCCCATCTTGATACGTTATTGGCTAAGTCATGAGCTCGCAAAGATAGGTTTTCTTTAGCTTCCTGCCGAATAATATGGGCTGCATGTAAGCTGGCGTACCAAATTGAAACTAACATAGTAGGTACGACTCCTAACAATACAAATGTTATCATACGGAATCGTAAACTTTTTACAAATAAGTTTTTCATATTTTAATTAATCATTAATGATTAGCTATTAACAATTGACAATTTTAGGAAAATTTGGCTTATAACTAACATAATAATAGTGAATTGTGGATTATGAACTGTAAATTGAGAACTTGAATTACTGAAAATTTATAGTCTAATAGTTAAAATTTAAGTATTTTTGATTATTATTATAACTTGATGAGTACAAATCTGCTAAAATTTATATTTTAAATTGTTCTTATTTTTACGTTCTATGTCAATTTAAGTTAAGGATAGAAGGCATATTTACCCTCGTTACCATTAAGAATTTGGGTAACCACAAGATATTATTCCTACAAATAAATATGTAGGAGCAATATGGTTTCCCTTAATTTAAAGGCATTGAGGCTATTATTGGCCATGACTTCACCAATACTTAAAATGACCTTGGAACTACGTTTATTAACTTTGTTAAGGAGTTTTATTTTATATGATTGCATCTATACCCATAGAATTATGGATACCAATATTATGTTCAATAGTAGCATTGTTGTATGGACTGGTATCTATCAGTTGGATTTTAAAGCAACCTGATGGTAATGAACGGATGCGAGAAATTGCAACCGCTATTCAAGAAGGAGCGAAAGCTTACTTGAATCGCCAATATAGTACTATTTTTGTTGTTGGTGTTATTATCGCCGGGGTAATTTGGTACTTTTTAGGACTAAATACTGTTATCGGTTTTGCCATTGGAGCGTTCAGTTCTGCTGCTGCTGGTTATATCGGTATGCATATTTCAGTGCGAGCTAATGTACGGACTACTCAAGCTGCCCATGAGGGTTTGAACAGTGCTTTAGCGGTTGCGTTCCGTAGTGGTGCAATTACTGGTATGTTGGTAGTTGGTTTAGCATTGTTAGGTGTGGCTGGTTATTATGCAGTGTTACAACTGATGTTGCCAGAAGGTCAAATCGTAGTTGATTTAGGCCCTCTAATCGGTTTAGGCTTTGGTGGTTCTTTAATATCTATCTTTGCTCGATTAGGTGGTGGTATTTTTACTAAAGGTGCTGATGTTGGTGCTGATTTGGTAGGTAAAGTTGAAGCTGGAATCCCAGAAGATGACCCACGTAATCCTGCTGTAATTGCTGATAACGTTGGTGATAATGTTGGTGACTGTGCTGGTATGGCGGCTGATTTATTTGAAACCTATGCAGTAACTATTATTGCTACTATGTTATTAGGTGGAATTGTATTTTACGCCAATCCTGAAATAGCTAATCAAGCTGTTTTATTCCCATTAGTTTTGGGTGGTGTGTCAATCATTGCTTCTATCGTTGGTACATTCTTCGTAAATGCCAGAGAAGGCGGCAAAATCATGAATGCTTTGTATCGTGGTTTAGCTGTGTCTGGACTTATCGCAGCAGTAGCATTTTACCCAGTTACTGAGTGGATTATGGGTGGTAATGGTCTATATCCGGTTATGAATCTATATGGTGCTGCCATTATTGGTTTAGTTCTGACTGCTGTTTTAGTAGTAGTTACTGAGTATTACACTGCTACTGAATATGGTCCAGTGAAAGGTATTGCTCAGGCTTCTACTACTGGTCATGGTACTAACGTGATTGCTGGTTTAGCTGTTTCTATGGAATCCACTGCTCTTCCAGTGTTGGCTATTTGTGCTGCTATTGGTGGTGCTTATTATTTAGCCGATATCTATGGGATTGCAATTGCTGCTACTAGTATGTTGTCCATGACTGGTATTATAGTAGCTTTAGACGCTTATGGCCCAGTTACTGATAACGCTGGTGGTATTGCAGAAATGGCTGGATTGGATGAGAAGATTCGGGGCATTACTGATCCATTAGATGCAGTTGGTAATACTACTAAAGCGGTTACTAAAGGTTATGCAATTGGTTCTGCTGGTTTGGCTGCATTGGTATTATTTGCTGATTTCCAACATGAAGTGGCTAAACATGGTGGTGGTGAAGTCATGACTTTTGATCTATCCGATCCGATGGTTATCATTGGTCTGTTTATCGGCGGGATGATTCCTTATTTGTTTGGGGCAATGGCTATGAAGGCTGTTGGTCGAGCTGCTGGTAGCGTGG
>DAOUSR010000091.1 GCA_030627125.1 Thioploca sp. | reverse complement strand
GCTCTTAATTCACATTTAATATTAATTACAGATATAAATACTTTTTAACCATAGTATTTATAAATATTCATAATATTATAGTAAAATAAGTTTAAGAAAATTATAAATACGTAAATTCTACAAGATTTTGTGTATAAAATTGATTAAATAACAAAAATCCCTTCAACCTCCAACATCTGTATTAAACGAATTAAAGGCAAACCAATTATAGCAGTTGGATCGGTACCATTCATCTGGTCAAGTAATGCTATACCCAAACCTTCAGATTTAAAACTACCACAACAATTATAAGGTTTATCTATACTTAAATAATTTTCTATTTGGAGTAACGTCAGCTTACGAAATAGCACACTAAAAACTACTACATCAACTTGAACTTGGTTGGTACTGCTATTGTACACGCATAAACCAGTTATAAAATCAACCTGTCTCCCACTGGCTTGGGTTAACTGTTCAACAGCATGATCGTGTGTACCAGGTTTACCTAAAATGGTATTATCTATTACTGCAACTTGATCAGAACCAATTATTAAAGCCTGTGGATAAGTGGAATGAGCTGAATATGCTTTTAATTTGGATAAACGAGTGACAAGTTCAGTAGGCGATTCACCTATTTCTGGTGTTTCATCAACATTAGGAGCATAAATTATAAAGGGAATGTGCAATCGATTTAACACACTTTTTCTAAAAGACGAAGTTGATGCTAATACTAAAGGTACTTTCACAGGAGAAATATGTGATATAGTCATATTTGATATATAATATAGCTAGAAAATTTGACACAGATTGACCATCATTATACCATTAAGCAATTTATGTTAGAAACTTTACCTAAGTGGATTGACTCAAAACGTCTTGCCGTTAAAGGGCATCATTTAAAAGGCCAAGTTGCGATTCCTAAGTTGTCTCAACGCTTGTGCGATATTTTATACGATACCGATGGATATGTGCAAATTGATTGGAAATTTGTTCTTGATGATAAAAAACATCCAACAATTTCTGGGCAAATAACAACCCAGTTAAAAATATTGTGTCAACGTTGCTTAACACCAGCAGTAATTACAGTTAATACTAAAATTGCTTTGGTAGTTTTTAATGAAGAACCATCGCAATATGAAGAATTACCACTGGATTATGAGGTAATTATTTTACCAAATAAACCAGTATCGTTATTAACATTAATAGAAAATGAATTAATTCTAGCTCTGCCCATTGTAGCAAAACATGAAATATGCCCATCTAATCAGTTTGAAATACAAGATAAGGCTATTGAGCAAGATGAGGTTATTGAGCAAGATGATAACCCTTTTCGTGTGTTAGCGAAAATTATTAAGTAAATTTATTAATTCTTTAATTAGATTAAAATTTTTACATTCACATTAAACATTATTAAACAGGATATTTATAATATGGCTGTACCTCAAAATCGAAAAACCCGTTCCAAACGCGGTATGCGTCGTTCTCATGATAAATTAACTGCACCAACTTTATCTATTGAACCAGAATTAGGAGAAGAACATCTCCGTCATCATATAAGTCCCTCAGGTTATTATCGAGGTCGCAAAATAATCAATACTAAGGATGATTAAAATTTGACTCCACGTATTGCTTTAGATGCTATGAGTGGCGATCATGGCCCGTCTGTTATTGTTTCAGCAGCCTTACAAATATTATTAGAAATAGATGATGTACAAATAATTTTTGTTGGTAATGAGGCTGTAATCAATAAACTAATAGTCGGGCAGCCGGCTGATGTAATGCAACGTTTATCTATTCGCCACGCTAGTCAAGTTATAGAAATGGATGATCCACCAGCACTTGTGTTGCGGAATAAAAAGGATTCTTCCATGCGAGTTGCTATTAACTTGGTTAAAAATGGTGAAGCCGATGCTTGTGTTAGTGCTGGTAATACTGGAGCTCTGATGGCAACTTCTCGTTATGTGTTAAAAACGTTGCCCGGTATAGATCGACCAGCTATCATTACTGCCATACCTAATCAAATAGGAACTTCTACTCATGTTCTTGATTTAGGAGCAAATGTTGATGTTAGTGCTGAACAACTATTTCAATTTGCAGTTATGGGTTCAGTATTGACAAACGCAGTTAATAACTTACCTAATCCTAGTGTTGGCTTATTGAACATTGGCCAAGAAGGAATTAAGGGTAATGAGCGAGTCAAAGAAGCATCCAAATTATTAACAAGTAGCACAAGTATTAATTACATTGGTTTTGTCGAAGGGAATGATATGTTTACTGGCGAAGTTGATGTGGTGGTATGTGATGGTTTTGTAGGCAATGTTTCCTTGAAAACTATGGAAGGAGTTGCCAAAATGATTAGTTTTTATTTAAAACAAAGCTATAATCAAAATTTATGGACTAAATTTGCAGCTTTGGTTTCTTTGCCAGTTCTTAATAGTTTGCGGAAAAAAATTGATCCACGCCGTTATAATGGAGCAAGTTTGCTTGGTTTACGTGGCATTGTGATTAAAAGTCATGGTAGTGCTGATGTATTCTCATTTACTTATGCGATTAAAGAAGCCATTGTTGAGGTACAAAAAAATGTGCCGTCTCAAATAAGTCATATATTAGCTACTTTACTTAGTGAAAGAAGGCATATTGAGTGATTTATTCTCGTATAGTTGGAACCGGTGGCTATCTGCCTGACCGGGTATTAACCAATGCTGAATTAGAAACTTTAGTTGATACAAATGATGAATGGATTGTTGAACGTACTGGTATAAAATCACGTCATATAGCTGCCAAAGATGAAAATACTTGTGATTTAGCCGAACAAGCTGCTCTTAAAGCTTTGGAAGCGGCGCAAGTTGATATTGCAGAAGTAGATTTAATTATATTAGGTACTACAACTCCAGATCGAGTTTATCCTAGTACTGCATGTTTATTACAAGCTCGGCTCGGTAATCATGGAGCTGCAGCTTTTGATGTGCAAGCAGTATGTAGTGGTTTTATTTATGCTCTTAGCATCGCTGATAAATTTATTAAAACTGGGGCGGCTAAATGTGCATTAGTTGTTGGTGCAGAGGTTTACTCACGAATATTGAATTGGAATGATCGTGGCACTTGTATATTATTTGGTGATGGTGCAGGTGCTGTGGTGCTAAAACCTGATTTTGAACCGGGTATTTTATCCACTCATTTGCATGCAGATGGGGCATATAAAGATTTATTAACCGTGCCAGGCCAAATTGCTAATGGCCGTTTGAATGGCGATGGTTTCACCAAAATGCAAGGTAATGAGGTATTTAAATTTGCGGTTAATGCGTTACGCAATATTGTTGATGAAACTTTGCAGGCTAATCAACTAGATAAAAGTGCAATTGATTGGTTAGTTCCTCATCAGGCTAATATTCGTATTATTACAGCAACTGCTAAGAAGTTAAAATTACCTATGGAACGAGTAATAGTTACAGTAGCAGAACACGGCAATACTTCAGCTGCTTCAGTTCCATTAGCATTAGATGTTGGAGTACGAGATGGCAGAATTCAACGTGGCGATATGTTGTTGCTAGAGGCTATTGGCGGAGGATTTACTTGGGGTTCTGTGTTGGTTAAGTATTAATTTTAATTGAATAGTATTATGAATATTAATTTATGTTAATATATTATATATTTATAATGGATTAAAAAAATTATATAGGGAAATCTAAATTTTAAGTTAGATTTCCCATTTTTTTTATTGATAGTAACTACCTACCATGCCATAAAGTTAATATATGTTGGAGTTCAAAGCAAAATTTTATTTTGAAATTGTAGAGACAAGGCATTGTCTCTACGTTATAATATCTGATAATTTATGGCAAAGCTGTTAACTTAAATGTATGATGGGCATGGTAGTTACATTTTTTTAAACTTGAATAATAATAGGTTATTATGAGTAATTCTTTACGTGATCAGATGTTAAAAGCAGGGTTGGTTTCTAAAAAACAAGCCAAAAAATCAGAACAACAGACTAAAGTGAAAGTTCGCCAACAGTCAAAACAAAAAAGCAATGATGTAATAGATGAAAATTCAGTAGCTTATCAAGCTGCTCAAAAACAAAAAGAAGAAATTACTCATACTAAGGAATTAAATCGGCTTAAGGAAGAACAACGGTTACAAAAAGAATTGCAAGCTCAAGTACGTGATATTATTCAACGTCATAGAGTTAACACACCATATGCAAATATAACTTATAATTTTATAGAATCTGATAAATTAGTAAAACAAATTCAAGTTACTAATGAGCAAAAACAACAGATTACCAATGGCCATTTGACAATTGCATTTTTAGATGATGCTTACCATTTAATTCCAGCTCCTGTTGCTGAAAAATTGCTGGAACGAGTTCCTGAAATAATAGTTTGTTATAACAATATACAACCTGGGATGGAAGAAGATGATCCTTATGCTGATTATCAAATTCCAGATGATTTAATGTGGTGAAAATATGTTGATATTTCATCTAAGCTAATCCATAAAATTCATCAATTAAACTATGGCTCGAATTCTTCACTTAGGTAAATATTTTCCTCCATTTGCTGGTGGAATAGAAAATTTTATGGCTGATTTAATGTTAGCCCAGATCGAATTAGGTGATGATGTTACGGCCATAGTGCATGATCATGTACCACAGTTAGCTAAATTTTTTAGCCCAATTCAAGCAGAAACTAATATCTATCGAGTTCCAAGTTATGGACGTTTACTTTATGCTCCAATTAGTCCACATTTTCCATTTTGGCTGAATCGCATCCTAAAAGAATTCCAACCTCAATTATTACATCTGCACTTGCCAAACACTTCAGCTTTCTTGGCTCTAAGTTTGCCACGAGCCAGACGTATTCCTTGGGTTATTCATTGGCATTCTGATGTAGTATCAACTCTAAATCCTAAATTATCAATTGCTTATCATGCTTACCGTCCTTTTGAACAGCTGTTATTAAAACATGCTCATACTATCATAGTTACATCGCCTCCTTATTTAGCCGCTAGTACTGCATTGCAGCCTTGGAAAACTAAATGTCAAGTAATCCCTTTAGGTATAGACAAAAATCGATTACCAGAACCAACTGCAACAGATTGGGCTGAACAACAATGGCAAGCTGGAACAGTGAGGTTGTTAAATATAGGACGCTTGACTTATTATAAAGGCCATGAAATATTAATTAAAGCTGCTACTCAATTAGATAACGCTCAAATTATTATTGTTGGCAGAGGTGAATTGCAGCACAAGCTAGCCAATCTAATTAGCACATTAAATTTACAACATAAAGTCAAACTAGTAGGTTATTGTGATAATCAAAAATTAATTGCGTTATTAAATAGTTGTGATTGTTTTTGTTTGTCTTCATTGGAACGTACAGAAGCTTTTGGAGTAGTGCTGTTAGAAGCTATGCGTTATGCCAAACCCATTGTAATTAAAGAAATAATAGGTTCAGGCGTTACTTGGGTGATTAAAGATGCCGGACTGGTCGTATCACCACAAGATTCATTAGCAGATGTTTTGCAACAAGTAATTGATAATAAAAACTTACGATTAAAATTAGGTAAACTTGGACAACAACGGTTTGAACAAGTATTTGATATTAAAAATGTTGCTTTGGAAATAGCTAAATTATATGAATCAATTTTAACAACTTAAAAGTTATATTTCACTATCAAGCTATAGCATTTCCCAAAGAATTAAGCATTCATAATTGAGCATTGCTATAACAAACCTGACTTGTTTATATCCATAACATCTCATAAGTTATCCAACACTCTCTCTTCCAACAAAAATCCTCCTCCCACTTCTTTTAAAACGAATAATCCCCAAATACAATCATTACCAATCATACTTACACGAGCAACTATATGAACAACTATAAAGATACTCTAAATCTACCTAAAACTGATTTTCCGATGCGAGGCAACCTTTCTAAACGAGAGCCAGAATTTTTAAAAAATTGGGAAAATATATATAAGCAATTACGAGAACAACGTAAAGAAGCTCAAAAATTTATTTTACATGATGGCCCTCCTTATGCTAATGGTAATATTCATATTGGTCATGCGGTCAATAAAGTACTTAAAGATATTATTGTTAAAGCAAAAACTTTAGATGGTTTTGACGCTCCTTATGTACCGGGTTGGGATTGCCATGGCTTACCAATTGAACTAGAAGTAGAAAAGCAATTAGGTAAAGCTGGGCGTAACGTTAACGCTAGTGAGTTTCGGAAAGCTTGTCGGGACTTTGCGAACCAACAAATTGATAAACAACGAGAAGATTTCAAACGTTTGGGAATCATTGGTGATTGGGATAATCCCTATTTAACCATGAACTACCAGACCGAAGCCAATATTATTCGAGCCTTAGGACGGATTATTCAAGCTGGACATGTACATAGTGGTTTTAAGCCAGTCCATTGGTGTAGTGATTGCGGTTCAGCATTAGCCGAAGCCGAAGTTGAATATGAAGACAAAAAATCTATGGCAATTGACGTGCGATTCACAGTTGTCAATGAAGAAGCTTTACTAGCTTGTTGTCATCATGCTCCTAGTAGTGGAAATGGCCCGATTTCAGTAGTTATTTGGACCACAACTCCTTGGACTTTACCAGCTAATCAAGCAGTGGCAGTCCATCCAGAATTTGAATATTCAGTGGTGCAATGTGAAGATGGTCAATATGGAACCGAACGATTGGTAATAGCAGAAGCATTATTGAAAGATACCATGTTACGCTATGGAGTAGAGCATTATCATGTAGTTGCATATTGCCAAGGGAAGGATTTAGAAAATTTACAATTACAACATCCATTTTATGACCGGCAAGTGCCAATTATTTTAGGTGAACATGTAACCATTGAAGCTGGTACTGGTGCAGTGCATACCGCTCCTGGTCATGGTCAAGATGACTATGTGGTTGGTAGTCGTTATAAATTACCAATTGATAATCCAGTTGATGATAAAGGAATTTTTCTACCTAATACTCCACTTTTTGCTGGTATCCATGTGTTTAATGCCAATGAAAAAGTTGTCGAAATTTTGAAAGGCAATAGCAAGTTAGTTCATGAACATCGGATTTCACACAGTTATCCGCATTGTTGGCGGCATAAAACTCCAATAATCTTTCGAGCTACTCCACAGTGGTTTATCAGCATGGATAAGAAGGAGTTACGTCAAAAATCTTTAACAGCGATTAAGGATGTGCAGTGGATTCCTGAATGGGGTGAGCAACGGATTGAAGGGATGATAGTTAATAGGCCCGATTGGTGTATTTCTAGGCAACGTAACTGGGGAGTACCTATAGCTTTATTTGTGCATAAAATTACTGGTATTTTGCATCCTCGTACTACTGAATTTATTGAGGCTGTAGCTCAACTGGTAGAAAAAGATGGAATTAATGCGTGGTTTGAACTAGAACCAGTAAAACTGTTGGGAAATGAAGCAGACGAATATGAGAAAATTACTGATACGTTGGATGTGTGGTTTGATTCAGGAGTAACTCATGCAACTGTGTTAGAAACAGATAAAAGTTTAACTCAACCAGCTGATTTATATTTGGAAGGTTCGGATCAATACCGGGGTTGGTTTAATTCTTCGTTAATGACATCTATTGCGATGAATGGGAAGGCTCCGTATAAAGCTGTGCTTACACATGGTTTTGCTGTTGATGCCAAAGGCCGCAAAATGTCTAAATCTATGGGCAATGTAATAGCTCCGCAGAAAGTTATCCAAACTTTGGGTGCTGACATCATTAGACTTTGGGTAGCCGCAACAGATTATAAAGGCGAAATCTCTATTTCCGATGAAATTTTAAAACGAATTTCCGATGGTTATCGACGGTTACGCAATACTGCTCGCTTTCTATTAGCTAATTTAAATGGCTTCGATCCAGTAACTGATAGTGTGGCTCCAGAGAATATGCTAGCATTGGATAGATGGGCAATGGCTCAAGCTCTGCAAGTACAGAAAGCTATCATTAAGGACTATGAAAATTATCAATTTCACCTAGTATATCAAAAGATTCACAGCTTCTGTACCACTGATATGAGTAGTTTTTATCTTGATGTGATTAAAGATCGGCAATATACCTGTCAGACTGAAAGCCTTGCTCGACGTTCTGCTCAAACTGCTCTGTATCATATTGTGGAAGCATTGGTACGTTGGATGGCTCCAATACTTAGCTTTACCGCCGAGGATATTTGGCAGCAAATTCCGGGGGAACGCAGTCAATCCGTGCTGTTAGAAACTTGGTATGAAGGTTTATTACCAATTGACGAGCCAGCTTGTAAATATACAATCAGTTCTGAACTATGGACAAAACTCTTTGCTTTGCGGGAAGCTGTCAATCATGAATTGGAAATTCTGCGAACTGCGGAAACTATTGGTTCTTCGTTAGATGCTGAAGTTGATATTTATTGCGATGATACTCTATTCACTCAGTTGGATGCGTTGGAAGACGAGTTGCGATTTATTTTTATTACTTCCTATGCTCGTTTAAATGCGTTAGATAAAAAACCAAGTAATGCTAATGAATACAATGATTTTTGGTTGAAAGTGCAAGCTTCAGAACATGCTAAATGTGTACGTTGTTGGCATCACCGAGAGGATGTTGGCAGTCATGCAGAACACCCAGAATTATGTGGGCGTTGTGTGGAAAATATAGTTGGCAAAGGTGAGAAACGTTATTATGGCTAGAAATGGATTGATGTGGGTGTGGATTTCGTTATTGGTAGTAATCCTGGATCAAGTAAGCAAATTATGGATGGATAGTAGTTTATCCTTCAATCAACCGGTTAATATATTACCATTTTTTGACTTACGTTTGCTATATAATGAAGGTGCTGCTTGGAGCTTTCTGGCTGATGCTGGTGGTTGGCAACGCTGGTTTTTAAGTGGGTTGTCATTAATTGTGAGTGGTGTGTTAGTAGTTTGGTTGGCTCAGTTAGGACGGAAACAAGTATGGTTGGCTATTGCACTGGCTTTGATATTAGGCGGAGCTTTGGGTAATCTAATTGATAGAGTTATTTATGGACATGTAATTGATTTTATTGATATATATTACCAACAGTGGCATTGGCCAGCGTTTAATATTGCTGATAGTGCTATTAGTGTGGGAGCGGTTATGTTGGTGGTGGATGCGATTTTGGAGGGTAAAAAGGAATAATATAAATGTCGATTACACCTTGCTAATCAGATTTATGTAAACTGAATCAGGATTTTAAGAATTTCAATTCTTAATTATGAATGCTTAATTCTTAATGAAATTCTATATAAATATAAAGCTATTAATTAGTATTCATATAATACATTTAATTGGGAAATACTATAGTTGGTTTATGGGTTTTAATCTTGAAAATCCTATAATTCTGAAAATCCTGATTCAGACAAACTGCACAGCATAATGTTAGCTTGGTTTCGGGGAATGCACTTCGCTCCATTCCCGAACATAAAATTGATTAAGATATTGTTAAATATAACTATATATTTTATTTAAATGATTTCATAAAATTATTACCTTGCCAATACGTAAATCCTAATCAATTTATATTTTAACCCATTCTGCGTAATATAAGCTGTTAATTCTTAATTTACATTATTCAAGATAAATCTTGTTTATATTTTGAACGCCCTTAGTATTATTAAGTATTTTATAACTTAATTACCAATTTAAACTTAATATTTTTCAGTCAAAGGAACCTAAATATGCCAATATGTGTGGCAGCACCAAAGGAGCAAATGCTAGAAGAGCAACGTGTGGCTTTAGTGCCAGACATTGCCAAGCGTTTGGAAAAACTTGGTGTCACCGTTATTATAGAAAAAAATATGGGCCAAGGAGCGTATTTTGCTGATACGTCCTTTGACCAAGTCGTTGAGAACACAGAAGAACTTTATAAACAAGCCAATGTGGTACTCAAAGTACAAGCTCCTACATTGGAAGAGATTGAACAGATGCAGGCAGGTACAGTTCTCATTGGATTGCTCAATCCTTATCATAATCCAGAACGAATTGCCAAATTACGCGATAAAAAAATTACCAGTTTGGCAATGGAATTGGTGCCTCGTATTTCCCGGGCCCAGTCGATGGATGTATTATCTTCACAGGCCGCTATCGCTGGTTATAAAGCGGTTATTCGAGCAGCTGATTTAGCTCATATATTCTTCCCAATGCTAACTACCGCAGCCGGTACGATTCGGCCCGCTAAAGTGTTGGTGATTGGAGCTGGCGTAGCTGGTCTACAAGCGATTGCTACGGCTCGGCGGTTGGGAGCAATGGTGGAAGGTTATGATGTGCGGGCTGCTACTAAAGAGCAAGTAGAATCATTGGGAGCTAAGTTCGTTGATATTGAAATTAAAGCTGAAGGTTCTGGCGGTTATGCTAGGGAATTGACGGCTGAGGAAAGACAGCAACAACAGGATATTTTAGCCAAACATATTGCTGCGGCCAACGTGGTTATCACTACTGCGGCAATTCCGGGTCGGCCTTCACCGAAGATTATCACCACTGCAATGGTTGAGAACATGAAAGCCGGTTCGATAATTATTGATTTGGCGGCGGAAGGCGGTGGTAATTGTGAATTGACTAAAGCGAACGAAACTGTTGACCATCAAGGAGTTAAAATTCATGCTCCGACTAGATTGCCTAGTGAAACTTCAGTCCATGCTAGTGAAATGTATGCCAAAAATTTATTTAACTTGCTGTCTTTAATGATAAAAGATGGTGAATTAGAGATAAATTGGGAAGATGAAGTTATAGCCGGCTGTACTTTAACTCATGCCGGAGAGATTAAATATGCACCAGCTAAAGAGTTGGTAGAGGGAGCAAATTCATGATTGAAGGATTAGTAGCGCTATATATTTTTATGTTAGCCGCATTTGTTGGCTATGAAGTAATTGCCAAGGTTCCGGTGATTTTACACACGCCATTGATGTCTGGTTCTAATTTTATTCACGGCATCGTGTTGGTAGGAGCGATGATTGCGTTGGGACATGCCGATACCAATTTAGAGAAAGCTATTGGTTTTGTTGGAGTAATGTTAGCAACGGGTAATGCGGTTGGTGGTTATTTCGTTACCGAACGGATGTTGGAAATGTTTAAAAGTAGCAAAGGAGAAGATAAGTGATTGATAATTGGCAAATTTTATTGATTGAAGGCGTTTATTTTCTGGCTGCAATTTTATTTATTCTAGGACTCAAAAAAATGAGTTCACCAGTGACAGCTCGGGGTGGTATTATTTGGGCTGGTGTTGGTATGATGTTGGCCACATTAGCAACTTTTTTAACTCCACATCTAAGTAATTTTGATTTAATTATAATCGCTATCGTTCTTGGTGCTACCCCAGCGTGGTGGTCGGCTAAAAAAGTAGCTATGGCCAATATGCCGCAGATGATTGCGTTGTACAACGGGATGGGTGGTGGTGCAGCTGCTGCCATTGCTGGGGTAGTATTGATTCGAGCTAGTGCTGGTCATGAATTATCACCTACTGTGCAAACTCTAGCGGTATTAGGAGCTATCATTGGTACTATCTCCTTTTCAGGTTCTATAATTGCTTTCGCCAAGTTGCAAGGTTTAATTAAAAAATCTTTACTGTTTAATAAACAACAGATTATCAATTTAGGATTATTCATTTTCCTCTTAGTTTTGGGAACAGTAATAATTTATATGGGTTCAGTGCCAGTCATAGTTATCATCCTGTTTTTCATGGTGGCATTACTGTTTGGAATCTTGATGACATTGCCAATTGGTGGAGCTGATATGCCAGTGGTAATTTCATTATTTAATGCTTTGACTGGGTTGGCGGTTGCGTTTGAAGGTTTTGTATTGAGCAATGCGGCTATGATTATCGCTGGTACGGTGGTTGGAGCGGCTGGAACCTTGTTGACGCAGTTGATGGCGAGAGCTATGAATCGGCCAATAAGTAATGTATTATTCAGTGGTTTTGGTGCTGCTGATGGCCAAGAAGCTAGTGATGATTCTGGGATAGAAGGTAGTTTGAAACCGATTGATGCTACCGATGCTGGGATTATGATGGCGTATGCGGAACAGGTTATTATCGTACCCGGTTATGGGATGGCGGTAGCTCAAGCTCAACATAAAATTTGGGAATTAACTCGAGCTTTAATTGAAAGGAATGTACGGGTTAAGTTTGCGATTCATCCAGTAGCTGGGCGGATGCCGGGGCATATGAATGTGTTGTTGGCGGAAGCTGGTGTACCATATGATATTATTTTCGATTTGGAAGAGATTAACGCTGAGTTTGAGCAGTCGGATGTGGCGTTGGTGATTGGGGCTAATGATGTGGTGAATCCAATTGCTCGTACTGATCCAAGTAGTCCGATTTACGGTATGCCGATTCTTAGTGCGGATAAGGCTAAGAATGTGGTGGTTATTAAGCGTGGTAAGGGTACTGGCTTCTCTGGAGTGGAGAACCATCTGTTTTATGCTGATAATACTCGTATGTTGTATGGCGATGGGCAGAAAATG
>DAOUSR010000217.1 GCA_030627125.1 Thioploca sp. | reverse complement strand
GGAGGGAGGAGGATTCGAACCTCCGTAGGCATAGCCAACAGATTTACAGTCTGCCTCCTTTAACCGCTCGGACATCCCTCCAAGAACCTAAAAACAAAACATTATGACGAATTTATTTTAAAATGTCAACTATAAACTTAATTATTTTTACATTTTTTTTTAAAAATATAATTATATTTTTAATTAACTACTTGATTTTTTAAAATAATAAACCAACATAAATCATGACAACAAAATCTAAATTAATTAATTTCAAAATTATAATATTATGGAAATTTTCGGACCTATACCATCAAGAAGATTAGGGCGTAGTTTGGGAATAAATAACATTCCGCCTAAATCTTGTTCTTATTATTGTACTTACTGTCAAGTTGGTCCCACAGAAAATACAGAAATACAACTACGTCATTTTTATGGTTCAGAATATTTGGTAAAACAAGTTACCGAAAAAGTTCAACAACTGCAAAAACAAGGAGAAACTATTGATTATTTATCCTTTGTACCAGACGGTGAACCAACTTTAGACGCTGATCTTGGTACAACTATAGATCAACTTCGACCATTAGGTATCAAAATAGCTATTATTACCAATGCATCTTTAATTGAGCTTCCGTCAGTACGAGAAACGCTAAAAAAAGCTGATTGGTTGTCTATAAAAATAGATAGCGTTAACCCAAAAATTTGGCAACGAATTAATATTCCCCATTCAAGTCTTAAATTAGATAATATCTTAAAAAATATTCTAAGTTTTTCCACCGAATATAGCGGAACTTTAGTTAGCGAAACTATGTTAATAAAAGACCGTAATGTTGATGAACGTTCAGCTTATGAAATTGCTGATTTTATCCAACAGCTGAACCCTAAAACTGCTTATTTTTTGATTCCAACTCGTCCGCCAGCTGTATCATCTATCCGTCCTCCTGATTCAAAAGAATTACAACAATTCTATAACATTATCAGTCAGAAATTAACTAATATTGAATATTTAACTGGGTATGAAGGTAATTTATATAGCTCTACTGGTAATGTTGCTGAAGATGTTTTAAGCATAACAGCTGTCCATCCAATGCGTGAAGAGGCTATACGTGAATTATTGGAGAAACATAAAGTTAATTGGAGTGTTATAGAAGAACTAATAAATTCAGATAAAATTAAGCTTACTGAATATCAAGGTAACAGGTTTTATACCAACAATTCTATATGAAAAAGTATTGAAAGTAAAAATTTGTCTTTAATTAAGGATGAGGTAATGAAGAGATTACCAATATTTAACTGTTATCATAAATTGTTAATGTGCATTAGAACGAAGATTCAATCCAACCTAAAATGAATATAGAAAGTACCTACATAAAAAAAATCCTCCAAGCTCGGGTCTATGATGTTGCTAAAAAAACTCGACTTGATTATGCTTCCAATCTCTCCGAACGCTTTGATAATAGCATTTGGATTAAACGGGAAGATATGCAGCCAGTATTTTCTTTCAAATTACGTGGTGCTTATAATAAAATTTCTAGTTTACCTAAAGAAATCTTAGCCAAAGGAGTGATAGCTGCATCGGCTGGCAATCATGCTCAAGGAGTAGCATTAGCAGCACTGAAATTGGGCATTCCTGCAACTATCGTAATGCCTAAAACTACTCCAGAAATCAAAGTATTAGCAGTCCAACAACGACAAGCTGAAGTAATATTACATGGTACAACTTATGATGATGCTAGTAAGTATGCTCAGCAATTGGTAGAACAAAGAGGATTAACTTATATCCATCCTTATGATGATGTCGAAGTAATTGCCGGTCAGGGGACTGTTGGCATGGAAATTCTCCAACAGCATACCGGGAAAATAGGAGCTATTTTTGTTCCTGTTGGTGGAGGAGGATTGATTGCTGGCATAGCGGCTTATGTTAAATATTTGCGGCCGGAAGTTAAAATTATCGGAGTAGAACCAGAAGATGCTGCTTGTTTACATGCCGCTATGCAAGCTGGAGAGAGAGTTATTTTGGAGCAGGTAGGTATTTTTGCTGACGGTGTGGCAGTCCGGCAAGTAGGTAAATTACCATTTGAAGTGGCTCGTAAATATGTTGATGAAGTATTGTTGGTTAGTACTGATGAAATTTGTGCAGCGATTAGAGATATTTTCGATGAAACTCGTACTGTCACTGAACCAGCCGGGGCATTAGGTTTAGCAGGATTGAAGCAGTATATTACCAGAGAAAAATGCAGTGGTTGTAATTTAGTTACCATTACCAGTGGTGCAAATATGAACCTTGATCGTTTAGGCTATGTGGTAGAACGAGCTGAAATAGGCGAACAACGCGAGGCTTTGATAGCTGTTGCGATTCCTGAACAACCTGGTAGCTTTCGCCATTTTTGTCATGCCATTGGTCAACATTTTATTACTGAGTTTAATTACCGTTATGATAATAGTACAGAAGCTCATGTTTTTGCTGGACTGCGTTTATCCAAAGGTTTTGCTGAAAAAGATAAATTAGTTGCAAAATTACGTGAGAAGAATTATTCCGTAGTTGATATGACTGATAACGAAATGGCTAAAACTCACATTCGGCATTTAGTTGGTGGTCATGCACCATTATTGACCGATGAACGTTTGTATCGCTTTGAATTTCCAGAACGACCAGGGGCATTATTACATTTTTTAACTAGTATAGGCGAACGGTGGAATATTAGTTTATTTCATTATCGGAATCATGGTTCTGCTTATGGCCGAGTATTAGTTGGGATTCAAGTTCCAGATATGCAATTAGATGAATTTCAAAGTTTTTTAGACAGCCTTGGCTATCAGTATTGGAATGAAAATAATAATTCTGCTTACCAGTTATTTTTAAATTAACGGTTAGATAACTGCCTAAAGATTGAAAGTTTTTTAGAATATGTAACTTAAATTAGCAAAAATATTTAATGTATTGGTAGTTCTAATATAGTTAGAGCACTATGCAAACAGTAATTTGTATTTTGCAAAATTCTTTAAAACTTAACCTTTGCCCATACATAATACTCCATGAAAACCATCAGTTTACGTGGAGTACGCACCCACAATTTAAAGAATATTGACCTAGATATTCCTCGGGATAAGTTAATTGTAATCACTGGCTTATCTGGTTCTGGAAAATCATCTTTAGCTTTCGATACCATTTATGCAGAAGGCCAACGCCGTTATGTAGAATCATTATCTGCCTATGCTCGTCAATTCCTGTCCATCATGGAAAAACCGGATGTGGAGCATATTGAAGGTTTATCGCCAGCTATTTCCATTGAACAAAAATCTACCTCTCATAATCCCCGTTCCACCGTTGGCACAGTCACGGAAATTTATGATTATTTGCGGCTTTTATTTGCTAGAGTTGGCACCGCTCATTGCCCACAACATGGCACTAGTTTACAAGCTCAAACCATCAGCCAAATGATTGACCAAGTCTTGGCTTTGCCACAAGGCTCGCAGTTAATGTTATTAGCTCCCATTATCAAAGAACGGAAAGGCGAACATTTAAAAGTAATAGAATCATTACAAAAACAGGGATTTATCCGAGCTAGAATTGACGGTGAAATCATCATTTTGGACGATCCACCGGAACTAGATTTATATAAAAAACATAGTATAGATGTAGTAATAGATCGATTTAAAGTGCGTGATGATATACGATTACGCTTGACAGAATCATTTGAAACAGCTCTAAAACTTGGCGATGGTTTGGTTCAAGTTATTGCTATGCAAGGCAATTCTGGAGCTGATTTGACGTTTTCATCCCGCTATTCCTGTCCCGAATGTGGTTACAGTGTAAGCGAAATAGAGCCACGTTTGTTTTCCTTTAATAATCCAGTTGGTGCATGTCCGACTTGTGATGGTTTGGGGCTTAAGCAGTTTTTTGATCCAACTAAGGTGATTACTAATTCAGCAGTGAGTTTAGGTGATGGTGCAATACGAGGCTGGGATAGCAAAACCGCTTTTTATTTCCAAGCTTTGGAATCGTTGAGTAAGCATTATAAATTTGACTTGAACTTGCCATTTGCAGAATTACCGGACGAAATTCGCAATATTATTTTATATGGTAGTGGCAATACTGTTATCAACATGGTGTATAGCAAGGAGGAAACTGGTACAACTTTCACTCGCAAAAAACCATTTGAAGGGATTATTCCCAATTTGGAACGCCGCTATCGGGAAACTGAATCTAATGCAGTGCGGGAAGAATTGGTTAAATATTTAAGCCAACAACTTTGCTCGGATTGTCAAGGCACCCGTTTGAATGAAGCAGCTCGACATGTATTAGTTACTGGCCATAATCTACCGCAACTTACCACGTTACCTATTGAACAAGCTCAGAAATTTTTTGCTAAATTAAAATTACCCGGTCATAAAGGCAAAATTGCTAAGAAAATTCTGAAAGAGGTAAATACCAGATTACAATTTTTGATTAATGTGGGACTGGAATATTTAAGCTTAAATCGTAGTGCTGATACCCTGTCTGGTGGCGAAACCCAACGGATTCGATTGGCTAGTCAAATTGGAGCTGGGCTGGTTGGAGTTATGTATGTGTTGGATGAGCCATCAATTGGGCTGCACCAACGAGATAATAAACGCTTGCTAGAAACTCTGATTCACTTGCGAGATTTGGGAAATACTGTGATTG
>DAOUSR010000216.1 GCA_030627125.1 Thioploca sp. | reverse complement strand
ATGTGTTGTTGCATTTACAGATTCCCTATTTTCATGGGAACATGCTTTTGGAAATCATATGATGCTTCCAAAGAAACGCCACAAATCGGTTGGAAAAGAAACTGATCTTACAAATCGTATTGAACGCTCTTACCATGAGACAACGAATTTCTAGTTAGAAAAACCCTTTCTAAAACACTTTCTAATCACATTGGGTTGGTATTTTATTCATCATTATAATGTCAGCATTATTTAATTTTATGTGATACCACTACTTTGTTTAGGACTACCACAAATTTTAATGCGGTTGCCCTAGTAATTACAAAAATTATTTGCTATAGATACTAGTTATCAATTAACAGGATAAATAATTAATTTCCAAGTAAATTTAAAAATTGGTTTAATCCTAAAAATCTTAAAATCTGATAAATCCTAATTCAGACAATATGAAGTTAGAAATCCTTCGTCTAACACCAGTTTCCAAGTAATATAAAATATAGTATAATAATTCCTAACTTTTTCACTTAATACTTGGAATCATGAAATTATTACCATTTTTATTCTTAATCCCATTCATTGTAAATGCCAATCCGGTTTATAAACAACACTGTGCTGAATGTCACGGTGCCGATCGTTTAGGTAATACTGGCCCAGCTTTATTACCAGAAAATCTAAGTCGGTTGCGGAAAGATAAAGCTAATTTAGTTATCAAACAAGGTTCGGTTGCAACCCAAATGCCAGGTTTTGGAGATAAAATTTCCGATGCCGAAATTCAAACTTTAGTAGATTATATTTATACTCCTTTGCCAGAAATCCCCAAAATGGGAATGGCAGAAATTAAAGCGACTCATATTATCCATTATCCAAATGGAAGTCTTCCAGCTAAACCAGTTTTTGATGCCGACCCATTGAATTTGTTTTTAGTGGTGGAATTAGGCGATCATCATGCGACAATATTAGATGGTGATAAATTAGAACCAATTCATAGATTTAAAACTCGGTTTGCGTTACATGGCGGACCTAAATATTCCTCAGATGGACGATTTGTATATCTAGCGTCCCGTGATGGTTGGGTTAGCAAGTTTGACATGTATAATCTTAAAACTGTTGCTGAGATTCGGGCTGGAATCAATACTCGAAATTTAGCAGTATCAGCTGACAATAAATATGTGATGGTAGCAAATTATTTGCCTCATACTTTGGTTATATTAGATGCTCGGAATTTAGCACCAATCCAAGTTATTGATGTAAAAGATGATATGGGTAAAAGTTCTCGTATCAGTGCAGTTTACGTTGCTCCGCCAAGACATAGTTTTATTGCAGCTTTAAAGGATATAAAAGAAGTTTGGGAAATTCCATATAGCGATAAAGCAAATTCATTACCAGTGTATTTAGGCCCAATGCATGATTATCGACAAGATTCTGGAGAAAAGTCATTAATTGATACTAGAAAATTTCCAATTCGGCGGATTAAATTAGATGGATTTTTAGATGATTTTTTCTTTGATAAGAATTATTTGAATTTAATTGGAGCAGCACGAGATGGGAGCAAAGGGCAAGTTATAAATATGGTTATCGGACGTAAAATTGCCGGGATTGATTTATCTGGTATGCCACATTTAGGTTCAGGAATTACTTGGGATTATCAAGGTATTCCAGTTTTAGCGACTCCCAACCTTAAAGAAGGGATAGTTAGCGTAATTGATATGCGGAATTGGAAGATATTGAAACGGATTAAAACTTTAGGCCCTGGTTTTTTTATGCGGAGCCATGAGAAGAGTAAATATGCGTGGGTAGACGTATTTTTTGGACCAAACAAAGATGCAGTACATGTAATTGATAAGCAAAGTTTGGAAATTGTGAAAACTATACGACCAACTAAAGGTAAAACTGCTGCTCATGTGGAGTTTGATCGTTATGGTAAGTATGTGTTATTAAGTATTTGGGAATTGGATGGAGCTTTAGTTATATATGATGCTAATACTTTGGAAGAAATTAAACGCTTACCAATGCATAAACCATCAGGTAAATATAATGTTTATAATAAAACTCGATTATCTAGTGGCACTAGTCATTGATTTTTAATTGATTTTATGATAAATTTTCTCGTTCTCAATATGGATGTTGGGAACTAGAGAAATTTACGATACCTCTATCATTGGTTTCTTGTGAGCCTTGGGCTATGCTGCCTAGCTCCATACACCGATACGAAATTATTCGGTAAATAGTATATTTCATAAATTGGTAGTCCTAAACAAAGTAGTGGTTTAAAATTACAATAAAACCAATTACTTAATAAATTAACTACTACTTTATTTAGAGCTACCATAAAGCTAAAAATATTTTCATGGTTAATTTCCTTGATTAAAATATGTAACTCTTAAACGTTACGAAAAAACTACTAATATGCAAATAATTCCTGAAGGCATTCACATAATTCTATTTGAGTACTATTATCAATAATACCTAAGTTTTTAATTAATCTTGATTTATCAACTGCTCTGATTTGATCAAGAAGAATTAATCCCTTTTTCCCTTTAAATTTACATTGAACTCTGCATGGAAACTCAAAACCTTTTGTTGTCATAGGAGCAACAATAACGGTAGATAATGCAACCATTTCATCTGGTGAAACTATGATACATGGCCTAGTTTTATTGATTTCCTTACCTTTTGTTGGATTAAGTTCTATAAGCCACACTTGGAAACGAATAATTTTTGACATTACCATTCCAATTCATCATCAGATACCAATCCTGCATCTAACCAGTCATCATCAATTTGTTCGTTGCCATGAGTCGCTATAATTTTCTCAATTGATTTTTTCCATCCCTCTCTCGTTTTTTTAATTGGTGTAATATACAACCCATTATTAATAACCTGTAATTTAAGTTCTTTTCCTTCAAGATGAGCCTGTTCTATAATTATTTTAGGAATTCTTATACCTTGGGAATTTCCAATTTTAATTAAATGGGTCGTTTCAATTTCTCATATTAAAAATATATGTAATTATAATGTAATTACTTCATCTTTTCAATAAAAAATATGAGTTAGTAAAAGGTAATCAGGCTATTTTAAATTATAAAGAGATGGAATTTCCGATTCTGATAAAGCACGGTTATAGATACGGATATCGTCAATGATCATGGGTGTTCGGGATAATCACGAAAGTCCTTCAATTAGAAGGATTACACGAGCTAAAGAAGAATCCCGATGTCGAAAATTAGGGTCAAAATATCATTGGCAAACAATTTTATCTATTAAAATTAGAACATATTTATCTGAATCATTAGCAAGAAAATTAAAAAAATCAGTCCCCAGTAGTAATCTTAGCAGTTCTTTGAACCGAGATAATAAGTTGTTTAACCTGTGGTATTAGTATATCTAAAATTGTGTGAGATGCCAAACAACGAGTGAACTTAGCAATAGATTTTCTGGTTTTCATGCACCAGCGTCAATGCCATTAAGTTAATGTTAATTTCCTTTATCTTGAAAATCCTGTAAATCCTGATTCTGACAATAAAATACTAATTATTCCGTAGTTTGAGGAGGCTGGACAGACAAAACTTGATCTTGAACAGTTGTGGCGGCGAATTGTTTTTAACATTGCTGTCTCTAATGCCGATGACCATTTGCGTAATCATGGTTTTATTCTAGCAAAATCAGGTTGGCAATTATCACCAGCTTATGATTTAAATCCGGTAGCATCTGCACATGGATTACATCTCAACATTACAGATAATAACAATAGTCTTGACTTTGAACTCACTATGGAAGTTATTGACTTTTTTCAAATAAAATTACCATTGGCAAAAAGAATATTAACAGAAGTAAAAAATAGTGTTCGTAAATGGCCAGTAAAAGCAACAAATATTGGAATTAATAAAAATGAACAAGAACGTATGGAATCTGCATTTCAATATTAGGTAACATAACTTAAGAGGAATACCGCAGAGCGGTATGGTAGGCATTCCCAAACGAGGACGTTGGGAACGAGGTAAAAAGTAGTTCGGGTTAGTGCGAATGTAACCCGACGTTTTGCAATTTGGAATCAGAATTCACAAAATTATAAAATTAACAGATTTGTAATGATTTCATTCTGAAAATTTTATAATCCTGTAAATTCTGATTCCGACAGTTGGCAATTTACCTGTTACGTTTACTCAATAAGCTGAACCTTAATTTCCCTACCTTGAGCGGTTATCACAGTAACTTTTCCGTTGCCATGTTCTATGATTTGAACTGGTCGGTTGGTTTGTCGGATACGTTCGGGTATAACTGTGAACTTCACATTATTGACAGTTATTTCTAGTTGACCTTCAGAGTTTTTTACCAGTTGTAAACCTTGCAATTCTGGTAAAGCATTTATCTGGGTCAATAAGTTGGGTGTATCTAGGGCAAAATCAGTGTTGAAGTCTATTGTTTTATCTAGCTCTATTCCGGTTGGAATGATTTCATTGCTGATAAAACGGACTCCTTTGTTTAATTTGGCAGATTCCGTAATTATGCAATTGGAGCCAATAGTAACGTTGGAGAGTTCAGCACTGATTTCTGCATTTTCAATAATGGCTTTACCTTTACCCTTGATTTTACCTTTTAACTTGCCACCTTTGAGCGTGGTGTTGTCTTGTAAGGTTACATTGGTAATAACGCCTAAGCCATCATTTCACTACCGTACACTTTCATCTTCTTAATGTAAGAAATTGTTTAATAAGGAAAAGTTAAAAGATGGCAAAGGTAAAGTTTCTCTTAATAAACGCTTGAGTAGTCTTAAACCAAGTT
>DAOUSR010000059.1 GCA_030627125.1 Thioploca sp. | reverse complement strand
ATCATGTAAGGGAGAATGCTAACCAATAAATTATTTATTGTCAAGTTTTATGGTTAGAAAATTTTTTATATACTTAATTATTTAGTATTTTACGTTATTTTTGTGGTTTTTGTCTAATATGTCAACTGCTAACTGTAGCTATGGCTAGTCATATTTTGTATTTGGATGCTGATACTTAATTAAGGTAGTCCTAAATAATGTAGTAATTACTTAACCTGCTAGGTTTCAAAAGTAGGTTTAACACTACTTGGTGTAGGACTACCATATATTTTACTTAAACTTCTAAGAAATTATTTGGTAAATTTTTTACGGAGATAAATAATTAATTGCCACATTTGTTCTTCAGATAGATTAATATCAGTACCAGGCCCAACTGGAACCATTTCAGTGCCTTCGCTACCACTCATCATAATCCAAAATAGTTGTCCATCCTTTCTACCTGCCATATAGTTAGGAATGCTAAATGCGGCTGGTTTTATTTCAATAGTTTTAGCATAATATCCCTTACCATCACCTTCAAAACCATGACATTTACTACATTTCCTCTTATACAACCGTCCAACTTGCTTTAAGAATTGCTCATCAATTTCAGACTCTTGAATAGGATTTTTCATATTCAAATATTCTTGTGGAGCCGTTGGAGTTAGATGTTCCTCTGCATTTACAATATTGGTAAGAAAAATTCCTAGAATAACTATGTATATTGTTTTCATATTTGTACCTTGTAAATAAAATTAGAACAGTGTTTTAAATAAAGTAATGTCATTGTTATCGATTTCTACAGAACTATCTGAGACAGTAACAATTACTTCTAATTGGTTAGGGCAACCACAAGGGATTACCCCTACAAATCAATATTTTATGTAGGGGCAATCCTTTATGGTTGCCCTTAATGGCATTGACGCTGGTGCATGGGAACCAAAAGAGTAATAGTGAGCAAATATTACCCACCAAAATAACTTTAATTACTTAGTAAAATTACTCCGCATATAAGCAATCAATTTCCAAAGTTTCTCTTCAGAAAGACCAGCATCAGAATCAGGACCAAAAGCTTCCATTTCAGTGCCTTCACTACCAAGTTTCGTCATCCAAAATAATTGACCATCTTTTTTGCCTGCCATATAACCTTCAGCGTTAAATGCAGTAGGTTTAATTTCGATGTCTTCTGCAGCAGAACCTTCACCGTCACCTTCCATACCATGACATTTTTTGCATTTACTCTTATACAACCGTTTGGTTTTTTTCAACATATCCTCATCAACATCTTCCATGTCAATAGGACTTTCCATTGCAAGATAATCTGCTGGGGCAGTTGGAGTTGTATGTTCAGCAGCAATTGCTACCATATTTAACGAAAAAATTCCTAAAAAACAAGATAATACAATTTTCATATTTTGTACCTATTTTTGGTGTAGGTTGGGTTAGTTATCAACGTAACGTTTTCGAATTGTTGGGTTACGCTAACCCAACCTACAATTATTATTTGTTACAGCCAAAAAAAGGGCGGGAAAAAATATCTTCCAGCCCTTGATTCAATCATAACTTAGTAAATATCGTGAGTTGTATTATAGACATTAAACTTACCAGTAGGCGTATATAAGCCAGTTATCCTAGTTTTTTCCTTTAAAGTTTTATCATCTAAGATAACGATTTCACCTTCTTTATCCCACAAAGAAATCCAAACTTCATCACCATCCTTATTAAACTCCATATGTACAACTTTTTTCTTAAAAGTTATTTCTTTAGGAGCAACAGTTGGATTGTTTATGTCAAAAATTGTCAATACATGGGATTTATCTTTGTTGATAGTATTATCACAATAGACATGAGTACTTTTTGGATGAGTTTTAATGAACAGTGAATTACCGCCAAGTTTCCATTCTCGAACTACAGTCCAAGCATGTTTGCTTTCAGGATCAGTGCTAATAATAGACACTAAACCTTCACCAAGATGCACGGTAGCCCAAACTCTACCGAATTCAGGATCAATCCAGTTAGCACCACGACCCGGATGAGGCTTAGTACCAGTGATAATATTCTTCACTAATTTACGTTCTACAGTATCAATTACAGAAATAGTATCACGAGCATTAGCTGCAACCATGAAATATCTCTTAGTAGAATCCCAACCACCATCATGTAAGAAACGTTCAGCATTAATTGAAGTTTCGGTAACGGTACCATCTTCCATACGGCTATAATCAACTAATAAAACTATACCAGTTTCCTTCAGATTAAGCACCCATTCTGGAGCATGATGAGAAGCTACGATAGAAGCAACTCGAGGCTCAGGATGATATTCATTAGTATCATAAGTATAACCACGAGTACTCATTACTTTAAGAGGTTCAAGGGTATCACCTTTCATAATTACATAATGCGGTGGCCAATAGTTACCAACAACAGCATATTTATCTTCAAAACCTTTGAATTTACTAGTGTCAATCGAACGAGCATCAATACCAGTTCTAACTTCGGCTACTAAATTTGGTGGATCAGCCCACATATCTATCATGGAAGCTTTACCATCCCGACCGATAGCAAACATATATCTACCAGAGGCAGAAGTTCTAAGAATATGAGTTGCAAAACCAGAAGGAATTTGACTTAGAATTTTCTTGGTATCGCCATCAATAATAGAAATCTGACCTTTGTCTCTTTCCACTACACCAAAATAGTTTTCCCAGTTCTTACCTTCTGGTGCAGATGTAGGTCTATCAGCAACTGGCACATGAACTTTCCAAGATTTTTTCATTTCCTTCATGCCCCATTCTGGAGGCTGAGGAGGCTCAAGCCGTACAAATTTAGCCATTAACTTAGTTTCATCTTCAGTCATGAAACCATCTTTACCCCAACCAGGCATACCACCTTCAGTACCTTCATATAAGATTTTTTCCAATTTGGCTAAAGTCTTCTTGAGGGTTTTTTCTGGGGTAATATTTGGTCCAGTCGCACCTTTTCTTAAAGCACCATGACAACCGGAACAACGGTCGAAATAAATGAACTGAGCATTCTTAAACTCTTCATCAGTTAAAGTAGAACCAGCTGGAGCATTGGTAGCTACTGGAGCTGTTTTAGGTGCAGGAGGAGTGTTAGGAGGAGTACAGCTTAACAATCCTGCACTAAGGATAATAGCAAGCAACGAGCTAGAATGTGTTTTTAAAACACTTTGATATTTCATAAATATTAACTCATTAAATTTAAGTTTACGTGATTAAAAGGATTTACATTTATAATTAAAATTATTACTTAAAATCATATAATCTCGAAAATATTCAACTACTTTTAATTAAGGTTGATTTAAAACAAAACTATCAAACCCTTAAATTAATAGTTTGATTCAAACATACATTTTTTAGTGGTACCTTGATTTAAATCAATCAAATATGTTTATAAAAGTATAAATAAGTGATAAAATGTTTAAAAATCTAGTTTTTTCAAGAAATTTGATTTCCCATAACTACATAAATGTAGTACTACTACTCAAAGAAATCTTATAGGTCTGTTTAAAATAGTGGTAAATAAATTATCTATTTATAATTTTAAATTATCACCGCTATATACCAGCAGAACTATCAAGCAACTTCCTCAAACTGACTATTTATGAACAAATTACAAATGAATAAATCCCCAAAATTTTCAAAAAGTTATAAACCTCAAGCTGACAATAACGAACAAATTACAACGGCTGTATTGCTTGCAGCTGGCATAGGACATCGTTTATTGCCTTTAACTAATAATATGCCTAAATGTTTAACTAAAGTTAATGAAAAGGAAATTTTAGCCCATTTAGTTTATAGTCTTCATTTGCATAATTTTCGCCGTTTAATTGTGGTTGTAGGTTATTTAGAACAAGATATCCGGCAATTTTTAGATAAAATAGCTGGCAATCTTATTATTGAATATGTTGTTAGTACAGAGTATAGAACAACTAATAATATCTATTCGCTATGGTTAGCACGAAATAAAATTAAAACTCCTTTTGTATTATTTGAAAGTGATTTAGTTTTTGCTCCATTTCTGCTGAAAAATATGCTTTATCCCGATAGAATTGCTATATCAGATATTTTACCGTGGATGAATGGTACAACAATTACTGCTGATCCTGAGATGCCACACAATGTAACAGCATTTAATCTGAATTCTCTCGCACTCGAAGCCAATATAAATATTCACGACATTACTTACAAAACCGTCAATATTTACAGCTTTTCACTAGAAACTTGGGAACGAGTTGCTAAACGTTTGGATCAATTTATTTCTGCTGGAAAAGTAAACGGCTATTATGAAACAGTTTTTGCGGAAATGATTGCTGATGGCAGTCTAAATTTTCAAAGTATTTTATTTGCTAAGGAACGTTGGTATGAAATTGATACAGTAGAAGATTTACATGCGTGTGAGAAAATGTTTTTAAACCCAATATTACCTTCACTCCAACCAAAAAAATTACACAATCCAATGCAACAACAATTAGTAAGTTAGGTTATACAACTATTGACATTAATTCCAGCTATTCTTTTAAAAATCCTACTGAATAGCTTGGAATTTTCTACCTATGTTAGATATTTTGTTGCCAAAGCAAAATTGTCTAACAACAATAATCTTAACGGTATTCAACTATGTTTAAACGCTTTGGGAAAAATATTTATAATAATATACCCAATATTGTCTCGATACTGGGAATTCTTCCATTAGCTTTGCTTTTTTCTGATAATGGTTATCAGTATATAATTCCTTTGATTCTTTATAATAATGTCATGGATGATTTGGATGGTATGTTAGCTACTAAGCTAGGACTTAAGAGTGAGTTTGGTGCTAAATTGGACAATGTTTGTGATGCTGTTGCTCATACTTTATTTATCATGATTATCGGAATACACTATGGTGTAATTTGTTCTTCCATTAGCTTAATTGCTATTAGTGCAATTTTAATTCGGGTTGTTTCCAGACTGACCTATACGAATGGAGCCGGTTCACCCACTAACGAACTAATGCGCCATGTATTTTTAATACTTTTATTAGCCGAATTATTTAGTTTTGATCCAGTTTTACTATTAATTATTGTATTCTTACTAAACACAATATCCATGTTATGGCCATATCCAATGCCATATATGATTCGGAGCCTAGCCAAAACTGCTATTGCTGTTATTATGGTTAACTTGTTATTGATTTTAGCGTGGTTAGTTCCTTATACTACTTTAATAATCGCTGGAGGTTTTATTTTTGCTTACTTATATTCTTTTGTTAAAGCTTTTTCCTCGTCTCCAAAGATTATTTGATTTTAAAATTTAATACATGGAGAATCACTATCTGATACTAAAGGAACACTATGAAAAAAATAATAATATTATTGATATTCCTATCATTTCAAGTTCATGCCAAGAATATAGCTTGGATACTGCAAATAGATGGTGCTATTGGGCCGGCCACTGCTGATTATATAAAACGTGGTTTAGCTGATGCTCAAAATTCTGGGGTAAATTTGGTAATTCTGCAAATGGATACTCCAGGCGGACTTGATATTGCAATGCGAGATGTAGTGCAAAGTATTATCGCTTCTTCAATTCCAGTTATTACTTATGTAGGTCCATCTGGAGCTAGAGCTGCTAATGTTGGAACTTATATTCTATATGCTAGTCATATTGCAGCAATGGCTCCCGGAACTAATTTAGGTGCAGCTACTCCAGTGCAGATTATGCCAAAAGATGGCAATGATACTATGAAAATAGTAAGCGATGCCGAAGCTTATTTGTTGTCTCTATCTCAAATGCACGGACGTAGTCCAGGTTGGGTCTCTGATGCAGTACGTAATTCAGCTAATTTACCAGCTCAAGATGCTTTAAAAAAAGGCGTAATTGATTTAATTGCAGCTAATCCAACTGAATTATTGGCTAAAATAAATGCTAAAACCGTTAAGTTATTAGGTCAAGACCATAAGATTTTGACCGATGGAATTAAAATTATAGTGTTAGAAGCAGATTGGCGAAACAAGATGCTAACTATAATTTCTAATCCTAATGTGGCTTATATTTTATTATTGTTAGGTATATATGGAATATTTTTTGAGCTATATAGCCCAGGTAGTATATTACCCGGAGTGGTAGGTGGAATTTCTATATTACTAGCTTTATTTGCTTTTCAAATTTTACCAGTCAATTTTTCTGGTATCGCATTAATATTATTAGGTATTACCTTTTTAATAGGAGAAGCATTTATCCCTAGCTTTGGTGCATTAGGTATCGGTGGCTTAATTGCATTTATCATTGGTTCAGTTATTTTAATAGATACTGAAGTGCAGGATTATACAATATCTCGGCCTCTTATTGGTGGTTTTAGTATAGTTACTGTTGCTTTTTTCCTATGGGTGTTAAAAGTATTCATTAAAATTCGTACCAAACAAGCTTTGGGAGGACACGAGGAGATGATAGGTGAAGAAGGTAAATGTATAAGTAACGATGCTGGTAGCTTACGAGTATTTGTCCATAGCGAGACATGGAATGCTAAAGCATCGGTACCAATAGAACTTGGCCAACGTATTAAAGTAATGACAATAAACGGATTGTTATTGACAGTCGAACCAATCGAAACTACTAAAGACGAAGTAAAATCATAGCTCAATTTATATTTAGAAATTTAATAAAGGATTAGGTTAACCACAGATTACCCCTACAAATTTTATGGGGCAATCTTTTGTCCTACTTAAACCTGTTCTAATTCAATATCAATTCCTAAAGAACGAATTTCTTTAATCAGAACATTAAACGACTCTGGCATTCCTGCATGCATTTGATGATTACCGTCCACAATGTTCTTATACATCTTAGTACGTCCGTTAACATCATCTGACTTAACTGTCAACATTTCCTGCAAGGTATAAGAAGCACCATAAGCCTCCAAAGCCCAGACTTCCATTTCACCAAACCGCTGACCACCAAACTGAGCTTTACCACCTAAAGGTTGTTGCGTAACTAAGCTATAAGGCCCAGTAGAACGAGCGTGCATTTTATCATCAACCAAATGATTAAGCTTTAAAATATACATATAACCAATTGTAATTGGACGATCAAACTTCTCACCAGTACGCCCATCATACAAGTTTGTTTGACCATTAACCGGTAAACCAGCTAATTCCAACATGGCCTTAATTTCCTCTTCATTAGCTCCATCAAATACCGGAGTTGCCATTGGTACTCCACCACTTAAATTATGAGCTAATTCAAGTATTTCAGCATCATTAAAACTAGCTATATCCTCTTTTTTACCACCACTAGCATTGTAAATTTTATCCAATAAATCTCTTATTTTAATTACTGGTTCTTTACTTACTAGCATAGCTTCCAATTTTTCGCCTAGAGTTTTAGCTGCCCAACCTAAATGAGTTTCTAAAACCTGACCAATATTCATTCGAGATGGAACTCCAAGCGGATTTAGCACAATATCAACTGGTCGACCATCTTCAGTATGTGGCATATCTTCCACTGGAACAATCATGGAAACAACACCTTTATTACCATGACGGCCTGCCATTTTATCGCCGGGCTGAATTTGCCGTTTTACCGCTAGATAAACTTTAACCATCTTCAAAACTCCAGGTGGCAAGTCATCTCCAGTAATCAATTTCTTATGTTTCTCTTGGAACATTTCATCAGAATATTTACGATAATCTTTAAGTTGTTTATCCAGATGATTTATTTTAGTTTGAATTTCAGAATCCAGCACTTGAATTTCAAATAATTTACTACGCTGTGTTATAGCAGTAAGATTTTCTGGAGTTATCTTGGTATCAAGTTGTAATTCTGGTGGAGCACTCTTTATTGTTTGACCAATTAATAACGGTTCTAAGCGACTATAAACATCATTCTCTAAAACTCTGAACTCATCACTCAAATCTTTCTTAACTTGTTCTAAAGCTAATTTTTCAATGTGTAAAGTTCGAGCATCTTTTTCAATTCCATCCCGAGTAAAAACTTGTACATCAATTACTGTACCACTGGTACTACTAGATACACGTAATGAACTATCTTTTACTTCAGAAGCTTTTTCACCAAAAATAGCTCTCAAGAGTTTTTCTTCTGGAGTCAGTTGAGTTTCACCTTTAGGCGTAACCTTACCAACTAAAATATCCCCAGGTCTGACCTGAGCCCCAATAGAAATAATTCCAGTTTCATCTAAATTTTTCAGTACTGATTCTGATAAATTCGGAATATCAGCAGTGATATCTTCCGGCCCTAATTTAGTATCACGAGCTAAACAACTAAGTTCTACAATATGGATAGAAGTAAATCGTTCTTGTTCAACTACTCGCTCAGAAATTAAAATTGAGTCTTCAAAGTTATAACCATTCCACGGCATAAAGGCTACCAACATATTCTGCCCTAATGCCAATTCTCCTAAATCAGTAGAAGGGCCGTCAGCTAATACATCACCTTTTTTAATTATATCGCCTGAATGTACTAGTGGTTTTTGATTAATACAAGTATTTTGATTCGACCGAACATATTTAATCAAATTGTAAATATCAACTAAACCTGAGTAATCATCATCATCTATATTTTCAATTACCTCATCCACTCGAACTACAATACGTGAAGCATCTACAGAGTCCACCACGCCACTACGTTCGGCAATAATAGTTACTCCAGAATCTATTGCTACAGTACGTTCTATACCAGTACCAACTAATGGTTTTTCTGCCCGTAAAGTTGGCACTGCCTGTCTTTGCATGTTAGAACCCATTAAGGCTCGGTTTGCATCATCGTGTTCTAAAAATGGAATCAAAGCCGCAGCTACAGACACAATTTGTTTGGGTGATACATCCATGTAATCGACTTCTTCACGGTTCTTTACCGTAAATTCGTTATTATGGCGTACTGTCACCATAGTATCAGTCAAATTACCATCAGCATCAACTGCTGCATTAGTTTGAGCAATTACATGATTACCTTCGTCAATTGCAGATAAATAATCTATTTGGGAAGTTATTTTTCCTTCTACAATTTTTCGATAAGGAGTTTCTAAAAAACCATAATCATTAGTTCTAGCATAGCTTGCCAAAGAATTTATCAAGCCAATATTTGGCCCTTCAGGAGTTTCAATCGGACAAAGACGACCATAATGAGTTGGATGCACGTCACGTACTTCAAATCCTGCTCTTTCTCGAGTCAAACCACCTGGGCCTAAGGCTGAAATCCGTCGCTTATGAGTAATTTCTGACAACGGATTATTTTGATCCATAAACTGCGATAATTGACTAGAACCAAAAAATTCTCGAATCGCTGCTGATACTGGTTTAGCATTTATCAACTCTTGCGGCATCATTTGCGCCGATTCAGGTTGGCTTAAACGTTCTTTAACCGCCCGTTCTACCCGCACCAATCCGATCCGGAATTGATTTTCCGTCATTTCTCCAACACTGCGTACTCGTCGATTGCCTAAATGATCTATATCATCAATATCCCCTTTATTGTTACGAATATCATTGATCGTACGTAATACTTCAATAATGTCTTCAGTAGACAATATTCCAGAACCAGTAGCCTTTTTTCTACCAATTCTACGGTTAAATTTCATTCGTCCCACTTCTGATAAATCATAACGTTCTGGAGCAAAAAACAAATTGTTAAACAAATTTTTCGCAGATTCAGACGTAGGCGGTTCACCAGGCCGCATCATACGATAAATCTCGACCCAAGCTTCTATTGGACTAGTAGTTGGGTCAATTTTTAAAGTATTAGAAACATAAGGTCCTCGGTCTAAATCATTAGTATATAAAACTTCAAATTTTTCAACATTATGTTCTTGTAAAAGTGTTAAAGTTTCCTCACTAATTTCTTCATTGGCTTTGATAATTATCTCGCCATCATTTGTAGATAGAACATCGTGAGCTAATATTTTACCAAGCAGAAAATTATCAGCGTTGCCTTCTGAATAATTTTGGGGAATTTTAATTGCTTCAAATTTTTGTAGTTGTTTTATTAATTTAGGGGTAATACGTCGCCCCACTGCAACAATAACTGTACCATCAGCATCTTTTATATCAAAAGGAGCAGTTTCACCACGAAGTTGTTTAAAATCAATCTGCCAATAAAAATCATTGTCTATTTGTTTGATTTTGTGAGTGTCAAAAAATTTGGCTAATATTTGTTCATCGTTAAATTCCAAAGCTCTAAGGATAATAGTAGCTGGTAATTTACGGCGGCGGTCAATACGAACATATAGACAATCTTTATGATCGAATTCAAAATCTAACCATGAGCCACGATAAGGAATTATTCGCGCATTAAATAAAATTTTTCCAGAAGTATGTGTTTTACCTCGATCATGGTCAAAAAAGACTCCGGGAGAACGATGTAATTGCGATACGATAACCCGCTCAGTGCCGTTAATAACAAAGGTTCCATTTTTAGTCATTAAGGGAATTTCACCCATGTAGACTTCTTGTTCTTTAACGTTCTTGACTGCTTTAGAGTCTTTATCGCAAATAATTAGTCGTACTTTGACTCGCAAGGAAGTGGCATAGGTCATACCACGTAATTGACATTCCTTAACATCAAAAGTTGGCTTACTGAGCCGATAGCTAACGTATTCAAGGGTAGCATGACCGGAAAAACTATTTATGGGAAATACAGATTTAAAAGCAGCATGTAGACCTCTATCAGCCCTTTTTTCTATTGGAGTATCTATTTGCAAAAGGTCTTTATATGAATTAAGCTGAATAGCCAATAAATAAGGCACTTCTAAAATGCTGGGATATTTCCCAAAGTTTTTACGAATGCGTTTTTTTTCAGTGAACGAGTAAGGCATAGTTGTCATCAACTAATTTTGAAAAACTGCATGGGTTCTAGATTCAAGGTAGTGTAACTTAACAGTGAGTTATCTCCCTTGAAAAAGAGAGGTTGGGATTTTTGTCGGTTACTACCGAAATAAGTTCCAGCTGGGTGGTAACTTTAAAATATTTTCATCAAAGAGACATATAATTCTATATATCCCTGTAATATCAATCTACAAACCTACTTATTCCTAATTAAGAAATAAATAGGTTTAACTATCCAATTACTAACTTTTTATGAATTTTAATTCATAAGCTAATCATATCTAGTTAGTAATTTTTATAACATTACTTAATTTAAAAAGTAATTACTTACTATTTTATTTCAGCACTACCGCCAGATTCTTCAAGTTCTTTTTTAATCTTTTCAGCTTCATCTTTAGGAATACCCTCTTTAACAAGAGCAGGAAATCCTTCTACTAAAGATTTCGCTTCTTTAAGCCCTAAACCGGTAATACTACGAATAGATTTAATAACTTGAACTTTCTTTTCACCAAAACCAGTTAAAGTTACGGTAAATTCAGTTTGTTCCTCAGCAGCTGCTTCGCCACCAGCAGCTGGGGCTGCAACTGCTGCAACTGCTACAGCTGCTGAAACTCCGAACTTATCTTCCATTGCTTTGACAAGTTCTACTACATCCATCACCGACATATTGGCAATGGCATCTAAAATATCTTCTTTGGCTACTGCCATAACAAAATCTCCTGATTTCTGAATTTGAAATTTCTGTGAAATTCCTAAGATGGTTTACTATCGCCTACTGCAGCTATTGTACGCACAAGTTTAGTATGAGGTTCAGCTAGGGTACGTACCAGCTTGGTAATAGGTGCTTGCATAACAGACATTAACATACTAACAGCTTCGTCATAAGTTGGTAATTTAGCTACATCAGTTATTGACTCAGCTGATAACAACTTGCCACCAATAGCAACTGCTTTAACAACTAATTTTTTGTTAGTCTTGCTAAAATCATTAATAACTCGTGCTGCAGCACCAGGATCGTCAATAGAAAATGCTAGTACAATCTGCCCGACTAAAGCTTCTTGCAAACACTCAAAGTCAGTGCCGATCACAGCTCTTCTAGCTAAGGTATTTCTTACTACACGTAAGTAAACTCCTGATTCCCGTGCCTTCCTTCGCAATTCAGTCATTTCTACAACAGTCATACCAAGATATTCGGTAGCAACCGCAGAATGAGCTGTACTAGCAATTTTATTGACGGTGGCAACGATAGCTCGCTTATCATCTAATTTAAGCGGCATTAACGTTCTCCTAGGTGATATAAATAATCAAGCAAACCAAAGTTTGCCATCTACGCAGGATTTATTAGAACCTACGGTCTTTGATGACTGCTGGAAAAATTCCAGTAGCATAAAGTCGATAAGAATAATATGGATAGGTAAATTCACTAACCATACAGTTATATAGTCGTTTGATCAACTATGATACCAGGACCCATAGTTGTGGATACAGTAATCTTCTGCATATAAACACCTTTTGCAGTGCTAGGTTTTATTTTTTGTAAATCAGTAATCAAGGTTTTTAAATTTTCATGTAATTCTTGAGAACTAAAAGAAACTTTTCCAATAATACAATGAATAATACCAGCTTTATCAGTTCGGTAACGTACTTGACCGGCTTTAGCGAGTTTAACCGCAGCTGCTACGTCAGGAGTAACCGTACCAACTTTAGGATTAGGCATTAATCCACGAGGGCCTAAAATTTTACCTAATAATCCAACAACTTTCATAGTATCTGGAGATGCAATCACAACATCAAATTCTAAAAATCCTTTAGTAACTCGTTCAGCTAAATCTTCAAATCCAACTATATCTGCACCAGCTTCTGTAGCTTCTGTAGCATTATCACCTTGAGCAAATACAGCGACTCTAACTTGTTTTCCGGTACCATTAGGTAATACTGTAGAGCTACGTACAGCTTGATCAGACTTACGCGGATCAACCCCTAAATTTACACTAACATCAACTGATTCAATAAACTTAGTTGGAGGTATCGATTTTAATAATTCAAATGCTTCTTCGATTGGATAAGATTTACCGAGTTCTAATTTTTCGGTAATTGCCTTCATGCGTTTATTGATTTTAGCCATTTGGCATTTCCTCCACTTCTATTCCCATACTTCTAGCACTACCAGCAATTATTCGAACTGCTGCGTCTAAATCTGTTGCATTTAAATCAGGCATTTTAATCTTAGCAATTTCTTTTGCTTGTTCTAAAGTTACTTTGCCAACTTTATGGGTATGAGGAGTTTTACTTCCACTTTTAATACCAGCAGCTTTTTTCAACAAAACTGAAGCTGGAGGAGTTTTTATAATAAAAGTAAAACTACGATCAGAATAAGCAGTAATAACGACCGGAGTTGGCATACCAGCTTCTAAATTCTGAGTTTTAGCATTGAAAGCTTTGCAAAACTCCATTATGTTAAGGCCATGTTGACCAAGAGCCGGCCCAACTGGTGGACTTGGATTAGCTTGTCCAGCTTTTACTTGCAATTTAATATATGCTTGTACTTTTTTTGCCATTTAATTTTCCTAGACACCGGGTATAAACGCTTTTACAGCTCCCCGTGTAATGTATAGTTTATTCTTTTTCGACTTGTCCGAATTCTAATTCAACTGGAGTTGAACGCCCAAAAATGCGTACTGCAACTCGTAACCGATTTTTTTCATAATTGGCTTCTTCTACAACACCATTAAAATCGTTAAAAGGCCCGTCAATAACACGTACCACTTCACCTACTTCAAATAATACTTTAGGCCGTGGTTTTTGAGCACCATCTTTAATATGTTGTAAAATATCTTCAGCTTCTTTGTCAGAAATAGGAGTTGGAGGAACAAAGCTATCTTTACTCTTTCGTTCACTACCACCAATAAAACCCATAACTTTAGGTACACTTTTTACCAAATGCCAAGCTTCATCGTTCATGTCCATTTGCACCAAAACATAACCAGGATAAAGCTTGCGGTCACTTTTACGTTTTACTCCATCTCGCATTTCCACAACTTCTTCGATGGGAACCAAAATATCGCCAAAACAGTGGGATAACGAGCTTAATTTAACCCGTTCTTCGAGAGAGGACTTAACCCGCTTTTCAAAGTTGGAATAAGTATGCACGACATACCACCGCATTGTCATATGTTCAACTCCCTTGACCAGTAAATACTCTAACTGACCAAAGTAATAAGCTGTCCAATGACCAAATAAGTAAAGCAACCATCACCACCATCAATAATACAATACCAGTCATTTGTACTGTTTCTTGTCGAGTCGGCCATACAACTCTCCGCACTTCCATATGGGATTGGCGGACAAAATTTACTGTAGAACGACCTTTATTAGTCGTTGAAGCAATGAAGAAAGCAATACCAATTACACCTAATATGCTAACAACACGTAAAAGTTGGGAATGTTCAGAAAAATAATGGAAACCGAAAACACCGGCTGCAACCAAAATAGCTACTAATATCCATTTAATAAAATCAATAAACTTATTGGGAGCAGTGGTTTTTGTTTTTGTATTCATTTATATATGAATTGGTAAATGAAAAGATGGCAGGCCAAGAGGGACTCGAACCCCCAACCCCTTCGTTTGGAGCGAAGTGCTCTGCCAAATTGAGCTATTGGCCTAAAAAACTATTTATCCATAATAGGATTATTTAATCTTGAGTATTCTTGTATTGTACCGTAAACATGTTTTAGTAATTCAAGAATTTGTAACTAGAATAAATTTCAATATTTTCTAATAACTTTAGTATCTGTATAACATATAACTCTGAATCGTAATACATTCAATTGTTAAATGCAAATTCTCACATAAAAATCTTAAAAATACCATCATTAATTGATATGAGAATTATAAAATTTCAAGTCTGTTCTAATTTTGACACTCTCTGCCTAATACAGCAACAAACTGTTAAATGGAGTGAAACATTTTTTCGGGCTACGTCCTAATTCTTGCATAATACTTACTTTCAGAGCTTCTGTTAGTTTCAGAACCAAAATATTAATATATAGGGAAAATTGGAAGCTCCAAACTTCCAATTTTTCTTACAAGAAAGAAACTATTCTATAATTTTAGCAACTACACCAGCCCCTACAGTACGACCACCTTCACGAACGGCGAAACGCAAACCTTCTTCCATTGCGATTGGAGCGATCATTTTAACAGTCATTTTAACGTTATCACCTGGCATAACCATTTCGATTCCTTCTGGTAATTCACAAGCACCAGTAGTATCTGTAGTACGAAAATAAAACTGAGGACGATAACCATTGAAAAATGGAGTATGTCTACCACCTTCGTCTTTACTCAATACATATACTTCAGCTTCAAAATGAGTATGTGGATTAATTGAACCGGGTTTAGCAAGCACTTGACCACGTTCTACTTCTTCACGTTTAGTACCACGTAATAATACTCCAACATTATCACCAGCCATACCTTCATCTAGTAATTTGCGGAACATTTCAACACCAGTACAAGTAGTTTTAACTGTGTCCTTAATACCAACAATTTCTATTTCTTCACCAACTCTAACTTTACCACGCTCAATCCTGCCAGTAACTACTGTACCACGTCCTGAGATAGAAAACACATCTTCAATCGGCATTAAGAAATTTAGTTCTATATCTCGTTTTGGCTGAGGAATATATCTATCCATTTCTTCAATCAATTTTATGATTGAAGGTATGCCAATATCTGAAGTATCACCTTCTAATGCTTTTAATGCTGAACCAGTTACAATAGGAGTATCATCACCGGGAAATTCATAGCTTTCAAGTAATTCTCGTATTTCCATTTCTACCAATTCTAACAATTCTTCATCATCAACTTGGTCAGCTTTATTCATATATACAATAACATAAGGCACACCAACTTGACGAGCCAACAAAATATGCTCACGAGTTTGTGGCATAGGGCCGTCGGCTGCAGATACAACTAAAATAGCTCCGTCCATCTGAGCGGCACCAGTGATCATATTTTTAATATAATCAGCATGTCCAGGACAATCAACATGAGCATAATGCCGATTTTCAGATTCATATTCAACATGTGCGGTCGCAATTGTTATACCACGAGCTCTTTCTTCTGGGGCATTATCAATTTGATCATATCCTTTAAATTCGCCCCCATACTTCTCTGCCATGCATTTAGTTATAGCGGCTGTTAAAGTAGTTTTACCATGATCTACATGACCTATTGTACCAACATTGACATGTGGTTTGCTGCGATCAAATTTTTCTTTGGCCATAAAATAAACCTTCTTAGTAAATTATGTTGGAGCCCATAACCAGATTTGAACTGGTGACCTCATCCTTACCAAGGATGTGCTCTACCTACTGAGCTAT
>DAOUSR010000143.1 GCA_030627125.1 Thioploca sp. | reverse complement strand
CTATAAAATTTCATTATTTGGTCTTGCTTCGGGAGGGGTTTACCATGCCATTGATGTCACCATCAATGCGGTGTGCTCTTACCAACACCTTTTCACCCTTACCACCGAGGTGGCGGTATATTTTCTGTGGCACTTTCCATAGGCTCTCACCTCCTAGACGTTATCTAGCACCTTGTCCTACGAAGCCCGGACTTTCCTCTATATATTTAAATACAGCGATTGCCCAATTAACTTCTCTTTGATGATTATAAAACTTTTCTCAAAAAATATCTACTGAATTAGGTTAAATTTTTCTGTCTATAAGAATCTGAGTGATATTTTAAAGTAAAATTATATTAAACATCACTCAATAAATCCTATTCAGTTTCATTATTTTCTGGACGTTTACGTCTACGATTACGACGTACATAAGCTGTATTTGGTCGGCTTTCCGTTTTCTTCGTAGTATCTACTACAGATACAGTAGCTGATGATGCTACTACTGGTGGACGTGGTGTTTTAGTATAACTACGGGTACGTTTTTGTATACCTTGTTTACCAATTGTTTTGCCACGTTTAAGTTTAGATGGGGCTGGGAGTGGCGGATCAGTATCTTCTGATTTTTCTTTAACAAATAATTTGCTCCAAAAACGTTTCATTAACCCAGGATGCTTATCTACCATTGATACTGGAGGAGCATTATGAGTTACTCCTTTAACAGCTGGTTCTTCAGGGATTTCTGGCGGTTTAGAAGAACTGTAATTATTTGTATCTGGTTCATTTGGAACCGGTATTAATTTATAGCTCGCATTTTCGGTATCAGTTTTATTATCCTGTCGTACTCGTTGTACTTCGTACATAGGAGTATTCATATTCGGATTAGGTATTAACAAAATATCAATGCTCTGCCGTTCTTCAATTTCTAACACAGTTTGCCGTTTTTCATTGAGCAAATAAGTTACAACTTCTACTGGAACTTGAGCGACAATTTTGTTAGTTCTATCCTTCATTGATTCTTCTTCGATTAGACGTAGAATAGACAATGATAATGATTCAACACTACGAATACTGCCTTGTCCACTACAACGGGGACAGACAATTTGGCTGGATTCACCTAAAGAAGGACGTAGCCGTTGACGAGACATTTCCAACAAACCAAATCGAGAGATGCGGCCAACTTGAACTCTAGCTCTGTCCAGCTTCAAGGCTTCCCTAATGCTAGTTTCTACTTCTCGCTGATTCTTATGACTTAGCATATCAATGAAATCTATTACTACTAAACCACCTAAATCACGTAATCGTAATTGCCGAGCAACTTCATCAACTGCTTCTAAATTGGTAGTAAGTGCGGTTTCTTCAATATCAACGCCTTTAGTAGCACGAGCTGAGTTAATATCAATAGATAATAAAGCTTCAGTGTGATCAAGTACAATAGCACCACCAGAAGGTAATTTTACTTCTCGTTGAAAAGCAGTTTCGATTTGGCTTTCAATTTGATAACGAGTGAATAATGGCACTGTATCTTGATACAATTTAACCTTATTCAAGTGTTGCGGCATTACTTGCTGCATGAAAGCATATGCTTCTTCGTAAATTTCTTTATCATCAATATAGATTTCGCTAATATCTTCCCGCAAATAATCTCGAATTGCTCGAATAATTATATTACTTTCCTGATAAATTAAAAATGGAGCTATATGTTTTTGAGCTGAAGCTTCTACCGCATGCCATAATTGCAAAAGATACTCTAAATCCCATTTCAATTCATCAGCGTTTTTATTAACCCCAGCAGTACGTAGTATTACACCCATGCCATCAGGTATTTTTAAGGTACTAAGAACTTCCCTAGCCTCACTACGATCTTCACCTTCAATTCGCCGCGATACTCCTCCAGCTCTAGGATTGTTAGGCATTAAGACTAAATAACGTCCTGCTAAACTAATAAAAGTAGTTAACGCCGCACCTTTATTTCCCCGTTCTTCTTTGTCAACTTGGACAATTAGTTCCTGACCCTCTTCAAGTGCATCTTTAATAGTGCGTCGTTGCGTGGTTTCAACGGTACTAGCCTTGAAATAAGCCCGCGAAATATCCTTGAGTGGTAAAAAACCATGTCGGTCGGCTCCAAAATCAATAAATGCAGCTTCTAAGCTAGGTTCTATACGAGTAATTTTACTCTTATAAATATTGGATTTGGTTTGTTTACGCCTTATTGTTTCAATATCAAAGTCAAATAATCTTTGACCATCTACTAAAGCAACCCGTAATTCTTCAGGTTGCGTAGCATTAATTAATATTCTCTTCATCAAAGTTAATCCTTGTTTCGCTCAACCAATTTTCCTTAATATTATTGGGAGCATTAGTAAATAACTGATACTATTCAATGTGAATTTATATAGGTAATATCAGTTAAATAGTTTAGTCATATAAATCGGGGAATATTTCGGCCCAGTTACAAGTAATTGCACCCGATCATTAGATATTCATAATATATTTCAATGTATATATTGATTATCAGAATAATACCTCATATACAGAGGCTATTTAACGCATGGGCAGTGAACTGAAGTTCTATATTCAAATACTCATCTTTTGAACTGGGGTTCAAACTGTTATAATTTTTAATATGAGCAATCTTGAACACCACCCTGTAACTTATCTGGATATTTCAGCAGAAAAAGCTGGTCAACGTATTGACAATTTTTTACACACTTATCTTAAAGGTGTACCTAAAAGCCACGTTTATCGAATCTTGCGTACTGGGCAAGTACGTGTCAATAAAAAACGGATTAAACAAACTTATCGTCTAGTCGTAGGTGATCGATTACGTTTGCCACCTGTACAACTTCAACCATTACTTTTGCCAATCTTAAATACTAATCATAAAAAAGTGTTGGTAAATTCCATTTTACACGAAGATGACTTATTATTAATTCTCAATAAACCAGCTGGTATGGCAGTACACGGCGGTAGCGGTATTAACGCTGGTGCCATAGAAAGTTTACGGGTTTTATATCCCAATGCACCTTACCTTGAATTAGTGCATCGTTTAGACCGTGAAACTTCTGGTTGCTTAATGATTGCTAAAAAACGTAGTATGTTACGGCGTCTACATACTTTACTTCGTGATGGAGGCATACATAAGCAATATCTTACCCTAGTTCAAGGTAATTGGAATCCACGCAAAACTGAAGTAAAAGTATCTTTGCGTAAAAATGTTTTACAGTCAGGCGAACGCATTGTACGGGTTTGTTCTGATGGTAAATTAGCAATAACCCAATTTCATATTATACAACAATTCGCAATTGCATCTTTATTACAAGTTCAATTAAAAACTGGTCGTACTCACCAAATTCGAGTACATACTGCCCATGAGGGACATCCAATCGCTGGTGATAATAAGTATGGTAATAAGGATTTTAATCAACAAATGCGACAGTTTGCACTTAAAAATTTATTCTTACATGCAGAAAAGTTGGTCATTAATTTACCTGAAATTGATTATCATCTCACTATTAATGCACCATTACCAGCAAAGTTACAACAAGTTCTGAATAATTTAACCCAAATTTAAAACCCATATTTTTAGATTATTTGGTTTTAATTTCCAATAGTTGGGTGTAAAATAAATTCATAGTATAATAACGAGTATATTGAAATTCATTAAATCTCAAAGTAATTTGAGAGTTTTTAAAATATCTTGTACAGTATAATACCAAAAATACGATATACTATAAATTACCCAATACTGATTGTATATTATTTGCTATATTTATAATAGTTAATTTAAATTAAACGTTGCTATAGAATGATTACTTGAGGTTCATTGGTATAATATCATTACTAGCAATTAATGCAGATAATAATTAGTAATTAATAATTAGTAATTTACTTTTAATAATTTTACCAGATGCGATGCTATAGCATTAGACATCTTATCAAAGGTTATATATAACGTGTCAACTGTAATTCCAAACAATGAAGAAAACTGGGAACGAGATATTTTAAATCGTTTAGCTTTTGCAAGTCTTAATGAACAAAGGCGAGCCAGACGTTGGAGGATATTTTTTATATTCTTAACATTTGCCTATTTATTTCTTATTTACATATCGTTAGTAGCTCCAGATTGGCAGATTTCTGGTGACACTATTAGTAGTAGCAAACATACAGCACTTGTAGAAATCAAAGGAATTATTTCCAGTGAAACTGAAGCCAGTGCTGATAAAGTTATAGCCGATTTGCGCGATGCTTTTGAACATAAAAATACGGCTGGAGTGATAATTCGTATTAATAGTCCAGGTGGTAGTCCAGTACAAGCTGGCTATATTAATGACGAAATAGTTCGGTTACGGAAAAAATATCCAGATATTCCATTATATGCCGTGGCTACTGATATCTGTGCTTCAGGAGGTTATTATATTGCAGCTGCAGCCGATAAAATTTATGCTGATAAAGCTAGTATAGTTGGCTCAATTGGAGTATTAATGAGTAGCTTCGGATTTGTTGGAGCAATGGAAAAAATGGGGATCGAACGACGTTTATTAACTGCTGGCGAACACAAAGGTTTCTTAGATCCATTTTCTCCAACTAAAGAAGAAGATATAAAACATATCAAAACTGCTTTAGACAATATCCATGCTCAGTTTATTGATGTTGTAAAACAAGGTCGTGGTGATCGTTTGAAAAATGCGGAGGAATTGCAAATTTTTTCGGGATTGATTTGGACTGGAGAGCAAGCAGTTGAAGTTGGTTTAGTAGATGGTTTAGGTAGTAGTAGCTATGTGGCTCGTGAAATTATTAAGGCAGAAAAAATTAAAGATTTCACCTCTACACCAAATTATTTTGATCAGTTTGCTAAACAATTAGGAACCTCAATGGCTGAATCCATGCAATTTTTGTTAAAGTCTACCATTAACTAGTTAATATTTAATCAATATGCCATTACGCAACGTAAGAAGACATAATATATCTACTGAACAATACGATCCTAGACAACGTCTTGTAGGTGGTATTGTATTGTTTTTAATGATGTTACTTATTTATGGTATTTTGAAATTACTACTAGGACTTTCTGCTCCAGAAAAATTTGCGATAGACAAAGTTCTGGAATTTGAACATTTTAGTATTGTAAGTTCTGAAAATGTGCCAGACACTCCAGACACTATTGTTAATAGTCGAGTTGCTAAAACATTTAAAACTATGATACCAGAAAAATTTGTATTTTTAGATTTAAGTGGTAACGCTATGGGGCTAGAAGAAATAATAGTAACGCCACCTATTTCTACAGACAATCCGTATTCATCCATTGGTGAAGAAAGATGGTATGTACAAGTAGCAAGTTTTAAAGATAGAAGTCGGGCTCAGGATTTAGCAAAGCAAATCAAAGATAACAATATATCCAGCGAGGTGCATATTATTCCTACTGGTAGTTGGTTTGCCGTGCGATTACCACCCCAAACGGACTACAATACAGCTAAGAATCAGAAAAAGCTGCTGCGTAGAACATTGGCAGTTAAACCAAAAATTAATAAAATTAAGTGATGAATTTATCGGCAATTGCCATTGGAGGAGCGGTAGGAGCCTTATTACGGTTTTGGGTATCATCTGGAATTTATGCTGTATTGGGTAAAAATTTTCCTTATGGTACGTTAGCTGTAAATGTGCTGGGTAGTTTTTTTATGGGATTTCTATATATCTTTTTTTTAGAGCGGTTAGTTAGCAGTGAATTAAGAGCTATTATCTTGATAGGTTTTCTCGGTGCATTTACAACTTTTTCTACTTTTTCTATAGAAACCATGAATTTGCTATCAGGTGGTGAACACACTAAAGCTTTTTTAAACATTTTTTTAAGCGTAAGTTTATGTCTACTAGCAACTTGGTTGGGAATGTTGTTAGCGAGGCAAGTATGAAACATATTACAGTGGTGCGAGTTTATTTAACTGAATCCGAAAAATGTTTAAAAAAACTATTGATTTATTTGCATGATGAAAGCCAAGTTAGTGGGGTAACAGTATTAAGAGGTATTACTGGATTTGGCCATTCTGGTAAAATTCACACTGCCAATTTATTAGATTTATCTTTAGACCTACCGATTATTGTTGAATTTTTTGATAATCCTGAAAAAATAACCACAATTATTTCTCACATTCAAAATATAATAGAACTTAATCATATTGTTCATTGGCAAGCCTCTTTAATTGACAAAAATCAGTAATTTTATTAGTTTATATCTCGAAACCTAACAATATGAATACACACTATCCAGTTTTACAATTATTATCAATCGGTCTAATTATGCTAATCACTACACCTGCGGTACCAGGGACAACTCCATATTCAACCGAATTACAACAATCATTGCAAGCCGCATTAGTTAATAAGGGTTCTAATTATCAGCCCCGAACCAAATATTTATTAGCAGATGGCCAACCCCAATTTACTAATCGACTTATTTTAGCAAACTCACCTTATCTACTACAACACGCCCATAATCCAGTAAATTGGTTTCCATGGGGTGAAGAAGCTTTTGCTCAAGCTCGACAGGAAAATAAACCAATATTTTTATCCATCGGTTATTCGACTTGTCACTGGTGTCATGTGATGGAAAGAGAAAGCTTTGATAATATTGAAATTGCTAAGATAATGAATGAGAATTTTATTTGCATCAAAGTTGATCGAGAAAGACGGCCAGAAGTTGATGAAGTTTATATGACTGCTTTAGTAATGACAACTGGCCATGGCGGCTGGCCGATGTCGAATTTTCTAACTACAGAAGGTAAACCATTTTTTGCTGGAACTTATTTTCCACCTAATGATTTTGTTAGTATTTTGCAAGAAATAACTAAATTATGGCAAATTCAACAGCCTAAATTTATTGAACAAGCTGAGCATATTTTTAAAGCAGTGCAACAAGTTACTAATGCCAGTAGCCAAGCTCAACAATTAGGCACCGATGCCATTCAAGCTGCAGTAGATGCTATTTTAGCTCGGCATGACAGCTTTATAGGCGGATTCGGAACTGCTCCTAAATTCCCACAAGAAAATTGGCTATTGTTATTGTTAGAAACTAGTTTACGTAATGCTAGGCAAGAACCACGCTTGGCTGCTATAAGAACTTTGGATGCAATGGCTCAAGGTGGAATTTACGACCAAATTGGTGGCGGCTTTCATCGTTATACGGTTGATGAACAATGGTTGGTACCTCATTTTGAAAAAATGCTTTATAACCAAGCTATGCTAACTAGAGTATATGTATTGGGTCATCGACTTACTGGCGACTATAGCAATATTATTACTCAAACCTTGGATTATATTTTACGAGAAATGACTTCGGTGCAAGGTGGTTTTTATTCCGCCACTGATGCTGATACTGAAGAGCAAGAAGGCTTATTTTTTATTTGGACTCCAGAACAAATCCGCCAAGCATTGGATGCAGAAACCGCCGAGTTTGTAATTGAATTATATGGTGTGACTAAGGCGGGTAATTTTGAAGGTAAAAATATCTTACATTTGCCAATATCATTAGCCAAATATGCTAAACAGCACAAGATTCCATTGAAACAATTGTTAGTTAAAATAGATTTCGTCCGTGGCAAATTGCGTAGTGTGCGAGATAAACGTGAATTGCCGATGCGAGATGATAAAATTATCACTGCTTGGAACGGCATGATGATAACTGCTTTGGTAGAAGCGGCTGATATTTTACAGCAACCTAAATATTTAGAAGCTGCGATAAAAGCTGCTAATTTCATCAACTCGGAACTTAAGCAGGGAGATAAATTATGGCGGACTTATTTAGATGGGCAAGCTTCGATTATCGCTACTCAGGAAGACTATGCCTATTTTGCTGAGGCTTTGCTAAATTTGTATGACGTTACTGGGGAAAAAATTTGGTTACAACAAGCTCAGGCAATAACCGATAGCATGTTGAAATTATTTTGGGATGAAGCGAATGGTGGCTTTTTTATCAATGTGGCTGGAGATAAGTTATTGATAATTCGTCCTAAAAGCCCTAATGACGGGGCAATTCCATCTGGTAATTCAGTTGCAGTTCGGGTTTTAGCCATGTTAGCAAAACGGACTGGAATAGAGCGTTACCATGATAAAGCGAATACTGCGATTAATAGTTATGCTAAAGCAATCACTGCAAGTCCAGATAATTATGCCTACATGCTACTAGGAACTGATGAATTATTGCATGGAGAGTTAAAAAGACAACTATATGGAGCGAATGGAAAAGTAAAAGCATCAGTGCAATTAACTGCTGAAGATATTACGGTGACGATTGATATTAGCGAAGGTTGGCATATCAATGCTCATAAACCATTGCAAAATAATCTGATTGCAACCGTTTTGAGTATTGGCTCAAGTGAATGGCAGTTGGAAACGGTGAAATATCCTGCACCAAAACTCCAAAGTTTAAACTGGCAACAAGAACAACTAGCTCTGTATGAAGGCACAGTGCAATTACATGGTAAAGTAAAATCTATAACGCCAGAAAAAGTTGCAAATGGAATATTGCCAATTAGCCTAAAGTTTCAGGCTTGTAATGATAAAATGTGTTTGCCACCTGAAGAACTAAAGTGGAAAATTTAGCATTGCTTGTTAAACTAAGCTTGACAGGTCGCCCTGCCAAACTCGTCTTCAAAACGGTACGTGAAACTTTCGCTTCATACCGCTCCTCTCTATATAGTGGCCTTT
>DAOUSR010000041.1 GCA_030627125.1 Thioploca sp. | reverse complement strand
CAGAAAAACTTGGATTTTTTCCACAAAATGTGTTTTTTCTTGTCAAACTATTTTCAACTTTTTTAACTATTTAGCTTGACAAGTAACAGAATATCTACACGACTCGTAAGCCGTATATATCTGATTAATAAAATAGAAATTGCTAGAGTTTTGGCTTCTGTTAATGATGCTGTGGAGAATGTTAAGCTTGAGACAAGGCATTGAAGGCCCTAAGTCCATAACGGGACTTTTTTGATTGTGTGACATAATCAAGTTAGTAATTAGAGCGGCTGAAAGTCCGCCTCCAAGATTAAGTTAGAATTAATTTGTGGTTATTTGGTGGGCAACGATAAAACGTGTTGCACACCCTACATGGCTACTCTCATCTTTAATACAGCATGAAAAGTTTGCACTTTTCTTCAGGACACACTAGGGTCGGTGAAGCAGTAACCGACCATTATGATATAAATAAACACATAAATTATTGATTATAATTATGTTTGGGCGGTTTCATTTCATTGCACCGACCATACCCAGCTTCAATATATCAAGATTTTGATGGTTGTTTTGGGAATGAAGCAAAGCGTATTTCCCAAAATCTAAGTAACATCTGAGTTTCGGAAAATAGTACCTCATTCCCGAAACCTCTGACTTTGGGAAAGGTATTAATATATGTATAATTTAGGTTTTGCCACTTTTAACTGGAGCTGATTCCCTAAACTTTACCTTCTTATCGATAGCAGATTCCTTCCATAAACCATCATTACTAAAACACTCCCAACCCCAACGAAACCAACTTACTAATGCAAAGGACAGCCACAAAGCCCATAACAACATAGCTACTCGATATACCCACATAGGCAATGAAAATGCCCATACTTGAGGTAAAAGTCCGCTAGTACGATCTTCATACCATTGCAAATAATAAGCACTGGAACCGTTGCCAGCAATGTGCATATCTGGATGACCCAATAAACCTTGCTTAATTGCAGCTAACATAATGCCTATAACGGTTAAGGTTAATAAAACTAAGCCTATTTGAGTGAGATTAAATTTCCACACCGAACTATTTTCTTTCAACATTTTCTGGCGTAATCCCAAGGCCATAAACCAACCCACCACAGTCAATAATGCTACCACATTAACTTGGCTTAAAACCACTCCCAAAAGTAACCAATGCAGAGTATTTAATGGAGTTAAGGAAATTCGGCCTAATCCAATAGATGCTAAAATTATGATAATTAAAAATCCCCATACCATTACTGCCGGACCAACTAAACCACCACCAGTAAATAATATCCATCTTTCTCTAGGCATAATTATTTCGATATTTGTATTAACACTATCAATACCTAAGTCAACTTGGGGAGTTTTAAAATGGTTAGCCATACCAATTGGTTGTTGAAATCGTAATTCAACCGCTTGAGTGCCAGGATTAATTGGCAAAGTTACTGAATTTCCATCTTGCCGAACCAGTTGAACTACATCGTTAATTTTAACCAATTGCAAATTAGCATCAGTTGGCAAAATTAATTTATGTTGCAGCCCACGACTACTCCGAAGATTTAATGATAAAATATTATCTGTAGTCCGTTGGCCTGGATTTATTACTAGTTCGCTACGATCAATAGTAACTACCTGCCCACCAACTCCTTCTGGCCGCATCAGATGTAAAGTAACTTTTTCATTAGGCCAAGGTCGCCATTCTGGTAACCACTGCCCTGCATTTTGATGCTGAATTACTGGAATTCCTTCAATTTCAACATGCCATATTGCACTTGCATCCAAACGCCACACTTCGCTACTAAAAATATTATCCGCAGCAATTAAAGTTATATCATTCTGCTTATCAAATATAGAATTCCAACTAATTTCTTTCTGATCAGGCGACAAGTTAAGCAAAGCTTTGCCATTAGCTACTCGGATTGTTTCACTAGTTACCGATTCACCAGCTAAGAGTGGTATTTCTAATACAATTGCAGTGCCTAAAGCAGTTTGGCGGGTTACTCTAGTCAATATTTGCCAATTCAAACCTAACGATAAAGTTCGTTCAATCTGAATAAACGGGGCTAATTCTCCCATTTCCAATTCTGTTAAACTAGCATCTTGTTCACGAGTAAATTGCAATTGCTTATCGGCAATCCCATTTTCATGCAAACCTTCGATTTTCCAACCATTGTTAGTCGTAACATTGACCGAACGAGGTTTTAATGGTAAAGACAATTGAATTGTATTGCGTTTTGGCAAAGTACCAGCGATTTGAATTTGATGAATACCTTTTTTAACATCTAACCATAATTGGCCCGCTTCATCTCTTAATAAACCTTGAGCTGGTTTACTATTTATCCATACTTGCTCTGGCAGCCATTGCTTAGCTATACCCGGTAATGGAATTGCAGTATTTATCAAACTGTGCAGTTCCATCCGAATATTTAATTGAGCTGGTTGCAATTCTATTGATAAACGTGGCAAACTCGCACAATAAGGCAAACATTTTGGCGGTTCTGCTAAACGTTTTCGTAACTTATCAAGTAGATATTGCGGTGGAAAATTATATATTACTAAACCTTTAGCTTCATTTAAGTTACTCAAATCATTTACAATAGAATTAGAATTATCAAATAATTCAATCATTTCTTCGTCATCATCATCCTCATCATTATCCATATTTTCTTCAGTACCTGTCAACAAACTAGTTATTTCATCGGCCTGACTGGTTAAAGGTAAGAGGATAAATAAGCCTACGATTAAAATAGCTACGTTAGCAAATGTTTTTAAGTTAAATCGGAACCTAGTTTTAGCCCCCCAAGCTACCCATAAGAAAAAGAGGGTTAAAATAGTTAATAACAATACACGTATTACTCCTAATGCACTGTTTATTGTTGGTGATAATAGCCACAATTGTACTGATTGATTCTGTTGTACTGGGCCACTCCAACGCATGTTAATATCTTTCCAGTTCCACTGTGGTAATCCAGGTCCAGTTTGAACTTGAGCATTAGGATCGATTTGCAACATACGGGTTTTTTTAGGAGAATTTCCGTAATCCTTAGAAACTTTACCTTCTAATATTGGTTCTTCAGATACCATTTGCAGTTCCTGTCGGGCTAAATTTGCAATATTACTAATAGGCATTATTGCTTTAGGATAAACAATATGATCATTATATGAATAATTATGTTCTAAATTATCATGAGGTCGTTCCAACTGCGGATAAATACTTTGCCGAACTTGTTGCATCATAAATGGTAATATAATAATTAATAAACCAATTAAGCTAAGATCACGATACAAACGGATGAAACGAGTAAAATTACCCAAACTTGGCAAAACTTTTAACAAAGCCAACGAAGCAATTATATGTAACCAAACCCAATGTGGAGCTTTAGTTTCATGGTAAATCAATATCATAGTCACTAAAGTCAATATTCCCCACCGCCAATGCCACAATTTACTCACTGCTACTGCCATAATCAACACAATAAATAAATCTAATAAAGTCCAACGTTTTAACCAAGTTTTAGGAATATCATCTACCCCGGTGGCATTCCACAATCGCCAACCAGGAGGTAAATGTAAGACTGCACCAACTCGCTGAAAATCATGACTCCAACCAACTGCTGGTAATTGATTTAACTCATTTTCCAACCGACTATCTGCAACTAAATCAATCTGACCTCGTCGGACTTCTACGCCAGTATTACCATTTTTCTCCAAACGAGTAATAAATTGATCTTTACCATTAACTGCTACTCGACCTAATATTGCAGGTTCATTCATTTCTAATCGCCACCCTCGAGTCATCGTTCCACTGATACGGTCTTGGACACTATAACCTTTACCATCAAAATCTAACCAAAAATGGCGTTCTAAATTCAGTTGATCTGGGACTGGGTCTGGATTGCCTCGCCGTTTTTCGATAAATTGCAAGGTATCTCCACTTTTCACTTGATAAGCAGGAAACTTACGCCATTTTGTGGGTAAAGAAGTTTGTTGTGGATCGATTGCTGTTACACCGCTTATTTCTACCAAACGTAAATTTCTTTTAGGCTCGAAAGTCCATATTTCTGTATCAACCCATTGAGCTTTCGCTGGAATTAAAGTAATATTATCTACCACTCCAAGTTGGCGAGTCTGTAAATTTAACACCCATGAACCAGGACGGACTTGAATTCTTAAATGACCATCAGTTTCTAACCGAGTTGGTAAAGGACTTTTTAACAACATAGCTTGATGCTGATCTAACATTACTGAGCCTAAAATGACTTCACGATGTCGCCCCGATACATCTAACTCTATTTGAGTATTAATTTTTAATGGAATATCATCAACAATATGTCGATAAACTTTTATATCCAAACGATTTTCCTCTGAAATTTTACCAGAGTAAGCACCTGTTTGGCTTAACCATAAACGCCCTTTAGCATCAAATTGTGGTATAGTTATAGGAGCATTATTAATAGTTAAAGTAATTAAGCCAGTATTAATTGGAATTAGTAAATATTCTGGACTTTGTTGCCAATCAAATTGTCCCTGAATGTTTTGTTTACCTTTTGACACGAATAAACTAGGAATACCATTACGATCCGCTACTATCGCATTTTTATTATTGATTTTTACATTTTGAGGCCAATGTTTAGCATCACCTGGTAATTCTAACCAACCATTTTTATAGATTTTCCATTTTTGACTAAATTTAGCTTGCTTAGGTTTGATATCTAAAACTAAATTTGATGGCCAATAACAGATTTTTGCTTGCTTATTATTTGATTGATTGTAACGAACCGGGCAATCTGACATATCTGTTGCTACCCAATCAACCCAAGTTTGTAATGACACTGGAACATCTTGAGATTGTAAAGCCCAAGTAGATAAGCTTACTAAGCATAATCCTAATAAGCTGTTTTTAAATATATTTAACATATTATGAATTCCTTTTTATTTAGATAATATAAATTTAATTTATAGTTTATAATATAGCATATTACTTTCATTAGCTGTTAACAATTCCTAATTTATATTATATACTTGCACAGTTTAGATTTTGAAGTTCAAATTTAGTAACATCAGTTAGTAATAATTCCATTATTTATAAAGCTAAGCACATACTGCAAAACTTATTCCTACAATAACAATTATGTCTATACAAATTAATTTATCCTTAATTGAAGAAAACCCCGAACAAGTACCTGAAGAAATTGAACGTATTGGTAAGGAAGCCTTACAAATTCTTTGGGAATCTTCACAAAATATTGCTCTACAAGAAATAGAGTTAATCAAAGTCCGTTATCAAAAGTACAAAAGTGAAATTATGTACCAACGGCAAGAAACTTTAAATAAAATTGAAGTAGTTAATGAAGAATTAACTAAAGCTAATCAGTATATTGGTTCGTTCAAACGAGAAAATAAATCATTAAAAGTTGACCTTGACAGCAAAATTGCTGACTTAAAAAGTTCTGATGATCAAGTGGCTATTTTAAAAGAAAAATTAGCAGAACAAGAACAAGAAAATCAGCATATAAGCGAAGAAATTGGGCGGCTAAGAGAAGGTAATGACAACATGCAAAGACGTTTGTACGAATCTACTCGTCTTGCAGAGCAAAATAATACTTCTCTTAGAGAAACACGGGAAGAATTAGTCGTTACTAAACATAATGGTGAACGGTTGAAGCAAGAGCTTGAAATCGTAATTGATGAAGCTAAAGAGGCTTGGCAAAAACTTAAACAAGAAGAAAGACGTTCTGCTGTGGCTGAAGCATTAGTACAAGAAATGCGGGAGACAGTACAAAAACATGAGAAAACTATCAAGTTGTCGTATGAGGAAAAGAAAGACATTATGTCTAATTTAACTAATGAAAATAAAGTTCGTATAGATTTGGAGAAAAAAAATGCTACTTTAACAGCTCATTCCGATTCACAAGAGTGGGCATATAAGGAAATGCTATCTAAGGTGGAACATGATTTAAACATGAGTCGTAGTGAAGCTACAAGTGTTAGAAAAAGGATGATTAGTGCAGAAGCTGGTTTAGAACGAGAACAGAAAATTAGAGAAAGCTTAGAAACTAAATTAATTGCAAGCCATGAAAATAAACTATAGTTTAAAAATGTGCATAATTGGGCAATTACAAGAAATTGGGCAATTACAAGGGATTGGGCAATTACAAGAAATTGGGCAACCACAAGGGATTGCCCCTACGTAAAATTATGATTTGTATGGGTAATCCTCTACCCTAAAATAATATTAGAAATCTGCTAACCATGAATATAATACGTCTATTTTTATTCTTATTTTTGATTTGGATAATATGGAGTTTTTTTAAAAGAAAAAATTCTCGAAGGATTCAAGAAATACAAGAGCAACCTATTTTAAAGCAAGGCAGGATGGTATCTTGTAAGTATTGTGGTTTACATATCCCGACTGAAGAAGCTATTCATATAGATAATGCTAATTTTTGTTGTATAGAGCATAGCAAATTATGAATTTGAATTCAAACCAACGTTGGAGGCCGTTATTTCTTTTTAATATTTACCGCCTTATCATAGCGGCCATTTTTGTTGGGATTGTTTTTGTTGATACTGCTCCAGACTTTTTGGGACCATTTGACGCACGTTTGTTTTTAGTAACTGGTTGGTTATATTCTAATTTTGCAATTTTTAGTATTTTTACTATTCAACGTCGTTGGCCATCTTTTAATATTCAAATTATAGGGCAAATATTAATTGATATTTTTGCCATAACTGTATTAATGCACGCTAGTGGTGGAGTACGTAGTGGTTTGGGAGTATTATTAGTCGTTGTTATTGCAGGTGGAAGTTTACTTTCCGAAGGACACGCTGGACGTACAGCTTTTTTCTTTGCTGCAATTGCAAGTATAAGTGTATTAATACATGTTGCTCTAGCTGATATTTATTATTGGTCTGCTTATGTAAACTATACCTATGCTGGCATGTTAGGTATCAGTTTTTTTGCTACTGCATTTTTGACTCACACCTTGGCCAGAAGAGTTAGAACTAGTGAAGATTTAGCTAAACGGCATGGGGTTGATTTACGTTATATGGAACAACTTAATGACCAAATTGTACAGAATATCAACTCTGGCATCATGGTTGTTGATGTTTTAGGACGTATCCGCCTTTTTAACGATACTGCTCGTAATTTATTGGGATTAAACGAACAACAGCTTAATGGTCGATTTTTAAAATTAGTAGCAAAAAAATTAGCATACCAGTTAAATAATTGGCAAGGTGAAATTACTTCTTCTACTTTTCGTCCTAACGATGGAGCTGTTGATGTCATTGTAACGTTTACCAAACTAAAGCGAGGTAACACGGTTAACATCTTAATTATGTTAGAAGATGCAACTCTTACTACACAAAGAGCAAATCAACTCAAACTTGCTTCTTTGGGACGTTTAACTGCTAGTATAGCTCATGAAATTCGTAATCCTTTAGGAGCCATTAGCCATGCAGCTCAATTGTTAGAAGAATCCCCCCAGATTTCAGCAGATAATTCCCGCTTAATTCAGATAATTACTAATAATTCACAACGAGTAAATACTATTGTTGAAAATGTATTGCAACTAAGTAGAAATAAACCACCAAATACCGAAATTTTCGATTTAGCAGATTGGTTAAGGAATTATGCTAGTGAATTTATTAATCAACATTTTTTAAGACCTTCCGATATTATATTACAAAACATAAATAATTCTCTGCTAATAGCTTTTGATCAAGAACAACTATTTCAAATTGTAAATAATTTATGTGAAAATGGACTGCGTTATAGTAAGGGTGAACCACTATTACAGTTGCGTATTGATACAGATTCTAACCATCCATATCTCGATATCCAAGACTATGGCAATGGAATGACAAATAAAACCAAAAATCAAATATTTGAACCTTTTTTCACAACGGAACCTAAAGGTAACGGATTAGGACTATATCTAGCAAGAGAAATATGTGAAGCTAATCAAGCATCGCTAAATTTATGTTCTAACACTGATAGAGGTTGTTGTTTCCGCATTAGATTTCCAAAGTTGATAGAAAACTAAAATGTTAAAACCACTTTGCTTACTTATAGATGACGAGTCTGATATTCTTGATTTATTGGTAATGACCTTAGAACCAATGGGAATTGAATGTTATCGGGCTACAAATATTGATGAAGCTAAAAAAAATTTGCGTTTACACAAGTTTAATTTATGCTTAACCGACATGAAATTACCAGACGGAAATGGTTTGGATATTATTGATATAATCGTTAAGAATTATACAGATACACCAGTAGCAATGATCACTGCTCATGGTAGTATGGAAATAGCCATTAAAGCTTTGAAAAAAGGTGCTTTTGATTTTATTTCTAAACCAGTAATAGTAAAAGAATTACGCAAATTAGTTAGTTCTGCATTGCAGTTACCAGATGAACTAACTACGTATTCAGAGTATCCAGATTGTCCAACTAAAATCACTCTAGATTTAATTGGTAATTCACAAGCCATGCAAAATGTCCGAGATAAAATCAAAAAATTAGCTCGAACCCAAACTCCAGTTTATATTAAAGGCGAATCTGGTACTGGTAAAGAAATCGTAGCCCGGTTGCTCCATGCTAATGGCTCACGTGCCGAAAAACCTTTTGTAGCAGTTAACTGTGGAGCAATTCCACAAGAACTTATGGAAAGTGAATTTTTTGGGTATAAAAGGGGTAGCTTCACTGGTGCTAATAAAGATAAATTAGGTTTGTTTCAATTCGCTACCGAAGGGACTTTATTTTTGGATGAAGTGGCTGATTTACCATTATCTATGCAGGTTAAATTATTACGTTCAATCCAAGAAAAAACAATCCGTCCTATTGGATCTACCAAGGAAATAGCAATTGATGTGCGGATTTTAAGTGCTACTCATAATGACTTGGCTCAGTTAGTTAAAGTTGGTAAATTTAGACAAGATTTATTTTATCGTATCAATGTGATTGAGCTATATATTCCACCGTTACGGGAACGCACGGAAGATATTCCTGATTTAGTTAATTATTTTTTAAAAAAATTTGCGAAAAATAAAAAAATTAAAGTCCCTCCAACAACAATGAATGCATTAATTAACCATTATTTTTCTGGTAATGTAAGAGAATTAGAAAATATTTTGGAACGTGCAATAACTCTTTGCGAAAATAAAAGAATTAATATTAATAATTTACAATTACCAGACGAAAAATTTTTACAAAATAATGAATCCTTACCAGATGAAGTTTTTTTACAAAATAATGAACCCTTACCAGACGAAAAAGTTCTACAAAATAATGAATCCTTACCAGACGAATTTCTTGATCCACTATTAGATGAAATTGAAAAAGAGTCAATCTTCAATGCGTTAAAACAGTCTAATTATAATCAAACGAAAGCTGCTCAAATATTGGGTATGAAAATCGGTGCATTTCGTTATCGTCTTAGCAAGTATAAGAAATAATAGGATTTACATATTAATAAAGGGGTAGTTCTAACTAATGTAGTGATTACTACAAATCTTGGCAGAAACTCCATGATAGTTTTTTAAGATTGAATGATAAGCTGGATGAAACGAGAGTTCCACGTCCAGCTCTGTCAGAGTGGCCTTTGGGGGGAAGTTTCCAAGGGCTACTCACCAAATTCAAATCAAACTACTGACAAGATTCACAACTCTCATCATCGATATTACAAACCTCAGGTGTATACTGACTTACTGTGCTTTTAGCAATCCTAGTTGCACCCATAGCCCGCATATAATAGGTTGTTTTTAAACCCTTTAACCATGCAAGTTTATACAAACTATCCAACTTACGCCCCGAAGGTTCTAAGATATAGAGATTGAGAGATTGGGCTTGATCTATCCATTTTTGTCTACGAGAAGCCGCTTCTATTAACCAAGTTGGTTCAATCTCAAATGCAGTTGAATACAAATCTTTTAACTCATCCGGAATACGATCAATTGATTTAATTCGCCCATCACAGTATTTCATATCATTAATCATTACCTCATCCCAAAGATTTAGTTTCTTAAGGTCTTCAACTAAGTATGGGTTGATAATTGTAAACTCGCCAGATAAATTGGATTTAATAAACAAGTTTTGATACAACGGTTCAATTGATTGAGTAACTCCGCAAATGCTAGAAATAGTAGCTGTAGGAGCGATAGCCATAGTATTGGAATTTCGCATACCTTTCTTAACTCGTTCTCGCAATCTATCCCAATCTAAAGTAGAGGAGGTATCCATATCCAGATATTCACCACGTTGTTTAGCTAACTCTTGAATGCTATCAATTGGTAATATACCTTGGCTCCACAATGAACCAACAAAACTGGAATAGGAGCCACGTTCTTCAGCCAAATCAGCCGATGCAGAAATAGCATAATAACTGATAACTTCTTGAGCATAATCAGCAAATTTAACTGCTGCTTCACTAGCATAAGGGATTCTTAATTTATACAAAGCATCCTGAAAACCCATAACTCCCAAGCCAACAGCCCGATGCCGTAAATTAGCAGTACGTGCTTCTGGAATCGCATAATAATTAATATTTATTACATTGTCCAAAGCTCGCATAGCAGTTTTTACCGTGGCTTTGATTTTTTCAACATCCAATTGACCATCCTTAATATGAGCTGGCAGATTGATAGAACTTAAATTACAAACCGCAACTTCTTCTCCAGCTTTAGTATTTAAAGTGATTTCGGTACAAAGATTAGAACTATGCACTACTCCCACGTGTTGTTGTGGACTGCGGATATTACAAGGGTCTTTAAATGTCATCCAAGGATGCCCAGTTTCAAACAACATGGTAAGCATCTTTCGCCATAGTTCCACTGCTGACATTTTCTTGTAAAGCTTTAATTTACCTTGCTCTGCTAAAGATTCGTAATTTTCATAGGCTTGTTTAAATTCTTCACCATATAATTCATGTAAATCAATTACTTCATCTGGAGAGAATAAAGTCCATTGGCCATTTTCGTGTACCCTTTGCATGAATAAATCTGGAATCCAATTAGCAACGCTCATATCATGCGCCCGCCGCCGTTCATCACCGGTATTCTTGCGTAACTCTAAAAATTCCTCAATATCGATATGCCAAGTTTCCAAATAAGCACAACCTGAGCCTCGTCTACGCCCACCATTATGAACCAAGGCAGCAGTTGTCATATAAGTATGATCACCTTCTACCTTTAAATCATAGATAAATGGCACGCCATCCACTTCTCGTTGCTCTTTAACTCGACTAAATAGGCAACCTTGCCATTGCAACCAATTATATTTAGTTAATGGTTGGCAACCGACTAAACTAGCTAATTTAGGAACCGCAGGAATCCGTAAATCATAAGCTTTAGTAGTACCGTTGAATTGAATCTTGTCGCCATTAGCACGAGTCCCAGTATGAGAGTTCTCCCGTTCTCGATATTGTCCAGCAACTGGAATACCTAAACGTAAACATTGATACCGTACTCCTTCAATCAACGATTGGGAAGTATTAGTAAAATAAATTTCCTTACCCCTACTAATGCCACCATCAGACTCTATTAAGCCTTGTAGCATACTCAAAGTATGTTCAGGAGGTAGATGAGCAAACTTTCGTGCAATTCGTTTTTTACCTTGTGTATCGTAAAGGTCATCAAAATCAAATGGCAATACTGGTTCGCCAGCTATAAATTGACCAGTAGTTGCATCTCGTTCTACCTGCTTACTGAAAGACCAACGTAATTGCAAATAATTCTCCCCACGATTACTTTCCCAAAAATGAATGCCATTTTCATTCAAGTAATCACGTACAAAAGCTAAAGAAGCTTCGGCGTAAGAGTTACCTGAAACTCCCCACTCAAATCTTATTCCTTGTGTAGAATCACCATGTATTTGGTTAAATTCCCGTTTGCTACAATGACCATCACCCAGCATAATTCCATATAAATGAGCGTCATCTTTAGTAAACTCTGGAATATTGATAATTTCTTCAGGAATTACTTGACCAACATAATCGCCTTTTTGCAATTTACCGGCTTCAATCCAATCTGGTTTAACCTTGCCTTTTTCTAACCATTCGCTAGTACGTTTAATATCATTGCCCATTGGAATATCTTGGATTGCCCAAAATGGATGGCCGGCAGTAACTTTCAAAGGTTCTACTGAATGCTTGATATTTAATTCAACCATTTTATCAATTTGGTTGTAGCATAGATGTTCCGTTACTTCACGGTATTGTCCACGTTGCCCTAATACCAAATCACCTACTTTAATATCCTTAATTTTTTTAGTGCCATCGGCGGTAAACACTTGAGTTTCTGGTGCAAAACATTGATTGACCGCTACCAAGGTATCATTAAATACTTTCAAAAATGGGACTATCCCTTGCGATTTACCGTTCGTGCCTTTAATATGCGATCCCATGCCTCGAACTGGAGTCCAATCATTGCCAAGCCCACCAGCAAATTTGGATAATAAAGCATTATCTTTTATAGCTGAAAATATACCATCTAAATCGTCGGGAACTGTAGTTAAATAGCAACTCGATAATTGTGGGCGTAAAGTACCAGAATTAAATAAAGTTGGTGTGCTGGTCATAAAATCGAATTTAGATAAGGCATGATAAATATCAATAGCACTAGCTTCTCTATCACTTTCATTAATAGATAATCCCATTGCTACCCGCATAAAAAATGCCTGTGGTAATTCAAATCTCTTATTATCCCAACTTAAAAAATAACGGTCGTATAAAGTTTGGAGGCCTAAATAGGTAAACTGTAAATCTCTTTCAACAACTATTGCATTACCAAGTTTATTTAAGTCAAAATTAGCTAATTCTGAGTCTAATAATTCATGCTTAATTCCATATTGTAAATAAATTTTAAAATAGCTAGGATAATAATAAATCATATCCTTCGCAGTTACGAGATTTGGTCGAAAGTTTACAAAATTTAATGCTTCAGAACGTAATTGCCCAAGCAATAATCTAGCTGCTACATAAGTGTAATTTGGCTCTTTTTCAATTAAAGTACGAGTTGTCATCACCAAAACATGATTAATATCTCGTTTAGAAATACCATCAAATATATTTTTTAAACTTTCTTCAATAATTAAACTTGGAGTTACATAATCTAAATTAATACAAGCCTCGATTACTTGGGTTCGCAACAAATCTTCAGTAAGAGGATAACTACGTCCATTTTCATCAACTATATTTAGTGTGTGTTTTTCATGTTTTTCGGCTCGAATATGAGCATGTTCTTCTCGATAAATTACATAAGATCGGGCAATTTTATGATAGCCAGCTCGCATCAAAGATAATTCAATTTGGTCTTGAATATCTTCAATATGTACAGTATTTTCTTCATGCAAACGTCTAGATATGCCTTTGATAACTTGTTGCGTGAGTAATATTACCGAATTTTTAATCCGACTGGAATCGGTTGCAGAATCGCCTTCAATAGCCAAAAACGCTCGAGTTAAAGCTATGATAATTCGTTGTACATCAAAATTAGTTAATTGGCTATTACGGCGAATTACGTGATATTGCTCTAGTTTGGTAAAATTTCCATCAATTATAGCTTTTCCTAATGCCGGACTAAGTTGATTTTCGATGATTGATTTGGTAAATTTTTCTGGTTTCATTTGGTATGATGTTTTTGGAATTTAGTTGGAATTTATATTAATAATACAGCAGAAATGAAAATTTTTCAAATAAATATCTATTTGATTTTAAAGGATAATTTTCTAATGAGTTGTTAGTGCTGATATATTTTTTTTCTTATCAACTACAATAAAAAATGTATATTAGATTATTAAGCTTTTTACTAAATCAATGGTTCAAACGATTTTTAAGATATTATGATGGTAGAGTGAAATTAATATTGAGGCTGTTTTTTATATATAGATACATTAAATTAATATTTTAACTCGTTCCCAACGTCTTCGTCTCATCGTTATACACAAGTCGAAATGATATGGTATAGTGACACTTCTAAAGCAGTTCAAGGAGAATTGATAATGATAAAGTGACTTTTGAGCAAGTACTTGAAAGCCATGTTCATTCATCAATAGAAAGAATTTTATCCTGTGGTTCTATTAATTCAAGATACAACTGGTTTAATTCATATAGTTACCAAAGGTTTAAAAGGAATAGGAACTTTAAAAGAAATAGAGAAAGGTTTTTTTGCATCCAACGATTGCTATCACACCTGACAGACTTTGCTTAAGTGGGTGCAGATATTTGGAAACGAGAAGAGTCCTCGAAAAGAGCGTCGAAACAAGCCAATTAATGAGAAAGAAAGTCATCATTGGTTAAATGGCTATCAAACTGCTTGTGAAGTAAGTGGTAGTGTGCCAGAAACGCTGATTGTCAACATTGCAGATCGTGAAGGAGATATTTACGAATGGTTCCTAGAAGAATATTCTCCAAGTACTCGTTCTCAATGGATAATTCGAGCAGCTCAAAATCGATGCTTAGAAACATCAGATAAAGAAACCAGAAAGATTTGGAATAAACTTGAAACCAGTTCTTGGTAAAGTAAAATTTAATTTACCAGCTTCTAGTACTCGCAAAGCTTGCGAAGTTGAACAAACTGTTAGGTCTGCTCGTATAATTGTCAAAGCACCTTATAGAACCGGCTATAAATTTGATAATATTAAAATAAACGCCGTATTTGCTAAAGAAGAAAATCCTCCTGCAGGTGAAAAACCTATTGAATGGTTACTCTTAACTTCAATGAAATACTTTTGAAAAAGTAGTTAGTATTATTAAATGGTACACTTGCCGCTGGGAAATTGAAATCTTTTTCAGAACTTTAAAAAGCGGCTGTCAAGTTGAAAAACTGCAATTGGAAACTTCTGACCGGATTGAACCTTGTTTAGCATTTTATATGATAATTGCTTGGCGTATTTTATTTGTCACTATGTTTGGAAGGTTCTATCCAGAACTGTGAATTAATTGTCGAAGAATGGCAAGCAATTCATTTAGTTTTGAATCAAACACCATTACCAGAAACATCACCATCAATAAGTGAAATCATACCGATGATTGCTGGGAGGATACCTTGGTCGAAGACGGTCCACCTGGTCCAAAATCTATTTGGATCGGACTACAGCGAATGCGAGATTTTGTACTCATTTTATATGCTATAAAAAATGCTTAATGCATATTTTCTGAAGATATATCAATTTATACATAAAAAATGTTTTTAACATTCAAATTAACTACTTAAATACTTGTGTATAACGATGAGACGAGGACATTGGGAATGCCTTCCACAACGCTCTGCGTTGCGGGATACAGAGCGTCCCAGAATAAATTCCCAACGGAGAGACGTTGGGAACTAGAAAAAGTTCAAGTTATGGACGTGTGAAGTATAGCAATTTGACAATCCAAACCCTACAGCATATCCTATACCGATTTTCAATAGATACAAAGGAAAACTGAATGACTGTTCCATCCTTGAATACCGACTGGATAAATAATAGATTAACTGAACACATCTTAGGATATGATATTGATTTTTATAAATTATTTGCAGCTATAAAACAATATTCCATTAACTGCTATTTTTTAGAATCTCTATCTTTGCCAAGACATCAAGATCGATATTATACGATAGGTTTTGAACCAGATATAATTTTTGCAGCTAAAGGTAATAATCTCTCATTATCTGGAGAACCCGACATTATTGCAATGACTACTGGGTTAAACCAGACCGAAGTTAGTTATACAATAGATAATCCTTATGAATTCTTACGTGAGCAATTTGATTTTAAGGCAGCTTGTGATCCACATCAAGGAGGACTGATAGGCTATGCGTGCCACGAGGCGGTAAACTATTTTGAACCCAGCTTAAATTTAACTGAGCATGAAGATTTTAGTACTTTTAAATTCGGTCTCTATACTGATGGTTTGTTGTATGACACTACCACTGGTACATTAACCTATTATTATTTCTATAAAGACCGTTCGGAACTAGTTAAATCAATCTTAAAAAAATTAGATAGTTATGAAATACCAATGGAACTGGAATCGGTTAAATTTACTGGACACAATGTAACTAAAGAGGAGTTTATACAAGCGGTAGACCGGACTAAAGAAAAAATTAGACAAGGATACTCTTTTCAGGCTGAGGTGGGTTTTAAATCTAACTATGAAATAGTCGGCGATAAATTAGCGATTTATAATAAGTTACGCCAGATTAATCCCAGCCCCTATATGTTTTATTTAAAATTTGGCCAAGAAGAGTTATTGGGAGCTAGTCCGGAAATTTTGATCAGTTGTAAGCAAAATATGATACTTACTACTCCTACCGCTGGTACTATTGTGCGTGGTAAAAATTATGATGAAGATGTACAATTAGCACGTCGTTTACTTAGCGATCCGAAAGAAATTGCAGAACATAATATGTTGGTAGATTTGCACCGTAATGATATTGCAAAAGTTTGCCAACCTAACACGGTAAAAATATCTGACTTGATGTATATAATAAAATTTAGCCATGTACAACATATTGTTTCTGATGTGGTTGGATTTTTAGCGAAGAATAAGAATGCTTTTGATGTGTTAGCAACAATATTACCAGGTGGAGTTGTAACTGGAGCTCCAAAGATTGAGACGATAAAGATTATTGATGAAAATGAGAATGCACCTAGAGGCCCTTATGGAGGAGCAGTAGGCCGCTTCAGCTTCAGTGGGGATTGTGATTTTTGCTTACCTATCCGCAGTATATTTTGTGTCGGTGATAAATGTTACGCTCAAACATCGGCTGGTGTAGTATATGATTCAATTCCAGAAAAAGAATATGCTGAGGTTACTCATAAATTAGCAGCAATGAAGCAGGCATTGGAAGAATTAGGGGAATGTCATGAATAATAACGTACATATATTACTTATTGATAATTATGATTCTTTTACCTTTAATTTGCAACATTTGTTATTGGCAATTCCTAATGTAGAACTTACTATCAGAAGAAATGATGCTCCATTTATTAAGGAACTAGAAGCTGGTAAGTATGCTGGAGTAGTAATTAGTCCGGGGCCAGGTTCAGCTGAAGATGATAATTATTTTGGTTTTAATAACCAAGTTATCCTTAATTTTGGTACCAAAGGTTTGCCAATTCTTGGTATTTGTCTTGGTTTTCAAGGGATTTACAATTGTTTTGGAGGCAAACTTAAGGTAGCTAATTTACCCATGCACGGTAAAGTAAGTAAATTGAAAATTGATAATAATGGTATGATTTTGCATGATATTCCTGATGGAGCTTATGTTATGCGATACCATTCCATTATGGCTGATTTAGAACAAGAGATACCAGACTGCTTGGAATTGACTGCTTATACTCATACTAGCAAATCTCAAGAATTGAATGGATTGGAATTGATGGCTTTAGAGCATAAAGAGCATCCAATTTATGGATTGCAATTTCATCCTGAATCGTTTGCAACGGAATATGGAGATCGTATAATGGTAAATTTTGTTGATAGGTGTGTTGATGCTGGAAATTAGAATCATCCATTAACATAAGGACAAAGGATTGCTACCCCTATGTAAAATAATGGTTTGTAGGGGCAATCCCTTGTGGTTGCCCTAGCTTGTGGTTGCCCTAGCCTAAATTCTTAACTCAATTGCAGATAATCCATGTATTGGAAAATAATTATTTTTTTGGGTACAATGCTGCCATATATTTAATTTGGCAACTGAACGGTTACAGTTCAACGGTTTTACCTTTTAAACGCATTGCACCGGTTAGTTTTACTTCGGAAAAGCGTTTTTCGTGAGTTTTTTTATATTTAGCTGGCATCAAAATTGAAATAGGTTTACCCAAAATCTCTTCAGCTTTGTAAGCAAAACTTTTTTGTACGCTGTAATTCCAGAAAATAATTGTACCATTTTCATCAGTGGCAATGATAGCATCATTAGCTAATTGAGTGATTGAACGAAAGCGTTCTGCATTTTCTTTAATTTTTCTGATAATGGGATTACTAATGGTAAAAAAAGCACTGTACCAGCAACGATAGTAATGAAAGAAATGATTAAAACAATCAAAAATGCTTGGATAAAAGGAGTACGAATTTCAGCTAAACTAATTTTAGCAACAATGCCTAAATTCAAAACCGCCACTGGTTCATAAGCCGCTAATACTTTTATACCTTGATAATCAAGTCCAATCACCGTTCCAGATTGACCAATTAATGCTCGTTTTATGTAGTTTAGGGTAACCACAAGGGATTACCCCTACAAATAAATGCCAGTGACGCTGGGGGCATGGGAACGAGAAAAAAATTTGTTGTTTATCCTGAAAATCCTTTAATCCGGTGAATCCTGATTCAGACAAAAAAACCAAAAAGAACCAAAAGAATAAAGGGTAAAAGGCAAAAAGAGTAAAGGGAAACAAGTCCGCACTACTAACCAAAAACAACTCGAAAACCGATAATGCTGAAACGTTCAGTTGGTTCGAACCTAGTACGGTAAGCAGACCGAACATAAAAAGAATTGTAGGACCAAGACCCGCCACGCAACACTCTGTTTTTATTGCCTTTTTTCCAAACGCTACCATCAGTTGGAGCATTTTTATAGCTATCTTGGTAATTATCAGCACACCATTCATAAACATTACCAGCTGTGTCATATAAACCAAATTGAT